>JAFAWR010000282.1 GCA_019241635.1 Solirubrobacterales bacterium | reverse complement strand
ACAACCGAGGCCGAGGCCGCGCTGCTCAGACGCCTGGAGGATGCCGGGTTCCCCTCCGAGCGCTGCGCCGACGAGCGGCCGGTGTCGACTTGCCATGGTCGCCCGGTGCTGGTGACCGAGTTCATCGATGGGCCCCGGGCGCGCAGCTTCGCGTGGCTCGGCGCGCTGCTCGGCCACCTGCACATGCGGCCCGGGACGGGGCTACCCGCCGGCGGGGCCTGGCACCACGTCGCCGTCGGGACGCCGGCCGATGAAATCAGCGCGGTCTCAGACCTGCTCGACGATGCCGTCGCCAGCGTCCGGGCGCGCGAGCTGGCGCTGCTCGACCGGCTGCGTGGCGCGGCCGAGCTGGCCGACGACTGCCACGACCTTCCGCATTGCGTCGTTCATCCGGACTTTGTCCCGGCGAACGCGATCCAGGGTGAGCGCAGCCCGGTGATCGTCGATTGGGCCGGTGCCGGCCGTGGGCCGCGGCTGTGGTCACTTGGCTTCCTGCTGTGGGCCGCCGCCAGCCAGTCGCGGCTCGAGGCGGTGATCAGCCGCTACACACGTCGGGTGACCCTCGAGCCCGAGGAGCTGGATCGGCTTGACGGCGCGATCTGGGGACGCCCGGTGATGCTCGACTGCTGGTCGTTCGCGACCGGCCGGGTGCCGCTGCCCCGCGCCGCCGAGCGGGTCGAGCAGGCGCAGGGCGACGCGCGTCGCATCGCCGAGCACGCCCGGCGCCTGTTCGCCGGCTAACCGCGCGATGAGTTCCGAGTCGCGGCGGGGTCTACGTTGCGCACGCCCGATCCCGGCCGGAAGAAGAGACGATGTCGGTCACGTTCCCCGGAGAGTCGCTCGAGTACCGCTCGGCGCGCGATCGCCTGCTGACGACGTCAGGCTGTCCGAGCTGTTCGCTCCCGGTAAGGACGCGCTCGTCATCGGCTCACCCATAGCAACCCTGTCTCGTTAGCTTCAGTTGCCGATGGACGTCCGTGAGATCTCGTTGGGGAACTTTCCATGCCTGGTGGCCGGATCGGGTCCACCGCTGGTGTCGCTCGCCGGGCTCGCGCCGGAGGCTGGCGTGTCTGCGGGTTCGCTCCGCCGCATGCACGAATCCGCGATCCGCCCCTGGGTGCCGGAGAGAGAGGTGTTCTACCTCAACCGTCGTCCGGGGCTGCCGCGCGGGATGACAATGGCCGAACTGGCGGCTGAACATGCTGAGGCGCTGCGCGAGACGTTTGACGAGCCGGTTGACGTGCTGGGCGCCTCTACCGGCGGCAGCATCGCTCAGCAGCTCGCTGCCGAGCATCCCGACGTCGTGCGTCGCCTCGCGCTGGTCAGCACGGCGTGTCGGCTGGGGCCGGGCGCAAAGCTGCTTCAGCGCCAGATGGCGGCCCGGGTGCGCGCCGGTGCGCTCCGTCAGGCGGCCGCGGTGATGGCTGGTGCCGTTCCCCCGCCGGCGTTTCGATTGCCGGCCGCATGCCTCGCGTGGCTACTCGCGCCGCGTTTGTTCTCCGAGAGTGGCCTGCGCGACATGGCCACGACGATCGAGGCCGAAGATGAGTTTGACCTCGCCCGCCTGCCGTCGGTGCGAGCACCGACGCTGTTGGTGGTAGGCGGACGCGACCGCTTTTACGACGCCGAGCTGTTTGAGCAGACGGCCCGTCTGATCCCTGAGTGCGTGCTGAAAATGCATCCCGAGCGTGGGCACATCACGGTGCTCACAGATCCACGCGCGGTCGCGCAGATCCGCGGGTTCCTCAGCCATGACAAGAACTGACGGCGACCCGGCGTCGCTGCATCCTCGGCCACCTCAGGCGCTCCGGTCGACCGCCGCCCGCATCGCTTCGGTGATCACGCGTGTCTGTTCCGCACCGGCGCCGTGCGGATAGGCCAGGCGCTGCTCGGCGAGGACGACGAGCGTCGCGCCGGTGTCGGGGTACTCGACAACGTCGGGGCGGTTGGTCGTGGAGATAACCAGGTACCGAACCGGGGCGTCGGAGCGGTTGACCAGGCTGTGGGCACCCGTGTGGCCCCGAGGGAACGCGACCATTGCGCCAGCCGATAGGCGCTGCATCCCTTCCGGGCTGCGGAGCGTGGGCGTTCCGGAGAGCACGAGCAGTAGCTCCTCGTTGGCGTGGTGGACATGCCACGGGGAGCCGACAGCGCCTGGATCGAGCTCATAGACATTGGCAGCGAGGTCCCGCGCCCCGGCCTGAGCGCCCACGGGAGCCACTTGGCGACCCGGATATTTGGCCGCCTCCCACCTTGGCTGTTCGAAGTCAACCGGCATCGGATAACCGTAACGCTCCGGGCGCCAGCCCAGCTTCTGGGGCCTCAGGTGGCCCTAGGCGATCGGGCCTGCTCCAGGTTCGACCGGTGGGGGGCCGAGAGCCACTCCGCGTCCGGGCCGAGACGGGCGTCGACCGGATCCTCTCCTCGTCGCAGCGCATCGATGTAGGCACGATCGGCGGCGACGCGGGCCGCCACCTCGGGACCTTCGGCGACGGCGCCGTGGCCGGGGACCACGACATCGACGTGCCTGGCGGTCTCTCCCAGGCGGTCGAGTGCCGCCTCGTAGGCGCCCACCTGATCAGCGCGGCGAGCGTCGAGGAGCGGGATCAGGACATCGGAGAGCATGTCGCCGGCGAGCAGGACGCCCCGGTCCGCGAGGAGGACCGCGGCGTGGCCGACGGCGTGCGCCTGATGCTCGATGACCTCGCCGGGCAAAGGTCCGCCGTCCGGGGGCAACGGGGTGACCAGCGCGATCAGCTCGAGCGGGATGCCAGACCCGCTCTCCGCCGCCATCGCTTGGGCCGTGTCTCGGGCCGCTCTCGCCGCGCTCGCGCCGGCAGCGGTGGCGTAGCGCGGCACCTCGCCGAACCGGGCGTGCCAGAGCAGGTGATCCCAGTGAGGATGGGTGGAGAATCCGGCGATCACCGGAACGCCGAGCCGGTCCAGGTCATCCGCGAGCTGGTTCAGCTCCGAACCGTCGATGCCGGGATCGACCAGGATCAACCCATCCTCTCCACGAACCACGATGGAATTGGTCCAGACCCACGCGCTCTGCCGGACCCACACACCGTCAGCGACCTGCGTCAGCATCGGTTCACTGCACGCCGAGGAACCGAAGCGCGGTCGTGGTCAATGTCTCGATGCCCACGCTCAGAGCATCTTCGTCAACCGTGAAGCGCGGGTGGTGATGGGGAAACGCGCCGTCTCCGCCAGCCCCGACGAAGAAGAAGCAGGCTGGCGCGACGCTCAGGTAGGCGGAGAAATCCTCGCCCGCCATCAGTGGCGGACGGTCGACGAGCCGGGCGCCCGCCACATCGCGGACCAGCGCGGTCAGAGAAGGGTCGTTGACAACGCTGGAGTAGCCCTCTACGTACTCGAACTCATACGCCGCGCGATGCGCAGTGGTCACGCCCGCGACCACGCGCTCCATCGCCTCGCGCGTCTGCTGACGCAGCTCCTCGCTGTAGGTGCGCACGGTACCGCCGAGCTCGACGGACTCGGGAATTATGTTGTCGGCCGTCCCTCCCGAGATGCGCGTCACCGACACCACCACTGACTCCAGCGGGGGTGCCTCGCGCGCAACCACGTGCTGGAGGCTTGACACTGACTGCGCTGCAGCGGCGATCGGATCAACCGCCAATTGCGGGAAGGCCGCGTGGCCACCTCGGCCCAGTATTCGGATCGAGAAGACGTCAGCCGCAGCGGTGCATGCGTCGTCGAGCGCTGCGACGGTCCCTACGGCCATATCCGACATGAGGTGGCATCCGACGACCGCATCGACTCCGTCAAGGGCACCGCTCCGGACGATCTCGATCGCCCCGCCCGGGGGCAGCTCCTCGGCATGCTGGAACACGAACCGCACCTCGCCCGGTAGCTCCTGGCGCCTCGCCCCCAGTAACCGCGCGGTGGCGAGCAGCATCGCGGTATGACCGTCGTGGCCACAGGCATGCATCACACCGCCTACCTGAGACGCGAACTCGACGCCGCTCTCCTCCTGGATCGGTAGCGCATCCAGGTCGGCTCGCATCGCGAGCGTAGGACCGGGACGGCCGCCGCTCAGCGTCGCGACGACGCTCGTCGGCGTCGGGCTGGAGAGCGCGAGGCCATCCAGCTCATCGAGCCGGTCGCGTACGAACGCCGCGGTCTGATGCTCTTGGAAAGACAGCTCTGGGTGCGCGTGCAGATGCCGGCGCCACGCAATCGCATCCGGCAGGACCTCGGCGACTTCCACGGGCGCGAACCCTACCTCCTCAGTCCCCCGAGGCCGGATCGACCGCGCAGCGCACCTAGGGCGTCCACCCGACACCCGTTGTGCTCCCGATCGCGGCCGGCAGGCCTAGAATCCCCGAGGACGATCGACGGGAAGGCAGGTGAGCAGGTGCGCAGGGGTTTGGTTCTCTCAGGTGTACTAACGGCGGTGATCAGCGCCGTGGCGATCATCGGCGTGCCCAACGCGGTGGCATTCCCCGGCCAGCATTGCGGGAAGGTTGCGTTTGCGTACGCGCCGCATGGCGAGGTGCGGGTCGTGGTCATCCGCGGCGTGGACTGTCCTGAGGCACGGCGAATCGCATGGTGGTTCGGACACCCGCTGAAGTCCGGCGGGCTCGCCGGGCCCGGAGGCTGGGAGTGCTTCAACGGCCACCTCCCCAGTCGCGTGATGTTCTCTTGTGCGCGCGGTCCAGCCCGAGGTGACGTGTGGGGCTGGTACCACGCCTTCAAGACGTTTGCCGCCTAGTCCTGCAGGTCGCTGGCTCATCCTGGGCGAGGGCCGGCGTCTGTACGGGATGGCCTGTCAGGGGCCGGATCTTTGGTCCGCCGAGCCGGCGGTCAGCCGCGATCATCGTCACATGACAGTCAACCGCGAGCTCACGGGGGCTTCCGGATCGGCGGCACCCCAACTTCGCGTGCGCGAGATGGAGCTGGCGGAAGTCGGGATTCGGATCGACTATTTCCACGACGCATCGGATGAGTACCTGCGCATGCTGGGCGTAGAGCGGGCGCGCCTGTTGTCACGTGAGGCGTGGCGCGAGTTCTATGAGCTGGACTTTGCCCGACCGGTCCGTGATCGCGAAAACTATTTGCTGGCCTGGGAGCTCGATGGCGAGGTGGTGGGCATGAGCATGGCCGACCACATCACGTTCGGTGAACAGGCATTCATGCACCTGCACATCCTGGAGCCCAACCGCCGGCGATCCGGTCTTGGCACGGAGTTCGTGAAGCGGACCGCCGTGGTCCTCTTTGAGGTCCTCGAACTCCAACGGCTGTATTGCCAGCCCAACGCTTTCAACGTGGCTCCCAATCGGACCTTGCAGCGTGCCGGCTTTCGGTATCTGTTCACGAAGGAGATGGCTCCGCGGCCGACCGATTTCCCTCAGCCGATGACCCGCTGGGTGTTGGACGCGCCGCCGAGGCTCTCGTAGCGCGCCCGGAGAGATTCGAACTCCAACCTTCGCCTCCGCCCGTCATTCCCGGGACCTTGCCGGACATTCTGTTGGTAGTGGACGCTCGGGGACACTTCGAGGCGCTGTATCGGTCACACGCTGGCGCAGTCCGCACCTACGTTCGCCGCCGCTCGGACGCGCAGACGGCCGATGATGTGGTTGCCGATGTGTTCGTGGTCGCGTGGCGCCGGCTCGGCGATGTTCCTGATGATCCGCTGCCGTGGTTGTTGGGAATCGCGCGTCGACTGCTGGCCAATCGGCGGCGCGGATGGGCACGCGATCAAGCATTGCGAATCCGGATGATGTCCGAACAGACCGCGGAATCGCGCGGCCCCACTGCGCCGGAGCCAGATGAAGCGGTCTTCCGGGCGTTGAGCGCGCTTAGCGAGCGGGATCGGGAGGCGCTGCTGCTCGTGGGATGGGAGGGTCTCAAGCCTGCGCAGGCGGCGCGCGTTCTGGGCGTTCGCCCGAACACGTTCGCGGCGCGGCTGTATCGCGCTCGCCGGCGCCTTGCGCGGGCGCTGGCCGGCGCCGACGCCGACGCCGCTCACACAGATAACCACTGCGGATCAGTGAAAGCCGAGGCTCTGCGATGAGCGATCGAGTGATGGAACGGGTTCGTCACGCCAACCCGTTCCCCGGCGAGCTACCGGCCCCGCCGATCGAGGAGGTATGGCGACGGCTCGACGCCGAGCCCGAACCACAGCCCGGCCCCGGCGCCCGGCTCAGGCTGGTCCCGGCGTGGCTTCCATCCATGGGGGCCGTCATGACCGCAATGTCGGTGCTCATGATCGTTGGGATCGCGGTCCTGGCGATCGTGCTCTTGGGTCACAAGCGATCGACCACTGCGCTCCAGCCGACCTCGCCGGCGATGGGCAGCACGGCGGTGGCTGACTGCATCGCCCACGGCAGGCTCACTCGCGGCTATTCCGCCATGGAGCTGCGCAGCGCGTTGGCGACCATGCCCGCCAACGTCAAGAAGTACACCAACTGCGGCGGGGTGATCCAGCACGCGCTGCTGGCCGAGATCAGCGGGAGGCGCCTTTCAATCAGCCCGGTAGGCGCAGCTCAGGCCATCACCCTGTTCAGGGAGAGCAACAGTGCCTATTCCGGCCCGGGCGTCCCATCGCAGACCGTGATCCCCTCGACGGTCCGCGTATTCGACACCTTCCAGGTGCCCGGCGTCGGCCCAGTGCAGTACTGGGTGGGCGAAACCGCGCAGCACGGCGTCTGCCAGGCCTTTCGGCTGCCCGACGGGATGTGGGCCAACTACCCCATGACCAGCGCCTCTCCGGACAACGGCCGGAGCGCCGGAACCGTGCCCGGATGCAGCGCGACCCGCGCACAGGTCGTCGCGGGTCAAGGTAACGCCGGCACGGGCTTGGCGCCAACCTCCGTCGATGAACAGTCGATCTCTCTGGAAGGTTCCGACGGACGTTGGTCGGACATCTACTACGGGACGGTTTCGGCCAACGGCGCGACCGCAGTGAAGGACCCAACCACCGGTGAAACGGCGGCGCTGATCAAGGGCCGCTACTTCGTGCTGGTCATCCGGCGTCATGGAAACTGCGCCGGTTGCGACAACCTGCAGGCCATCGGCGCCGACGGCCACAACCTGGCCGCCAATTACGGTCCCTAGAGACCCAGCACCCGCATCGCACGAGGCCGGCTCAGCCGGACCCGGCTAGACCAGGCTGCCCGCGACCCCTATCCGGCCCCGTCACCCGGTCGACGACGCGCCTACTCCCTCGATCAGCTGGGTCGGATCGTCGGCCGATCGCTGCGACTGGGAATTGATGCGGGCGCCGGTAGGAGGCGCGATCGGGCCGCGTAAGAGCGGATCGTCGGTGCTCACCATCCACTCGAGGAGGCGCTCCCGCAGCTCGGCGAGCACGCCCGCGTAGTCCTCGTTATCGACGTAGTTCCGGCCCTCGCCGGGGTTGAAGAACAGGTCGTGGAGCGACTCGCGGGCGACCGGCCGGGTCCCCCAGCCGCGCGCCAGGTAGGCATGCTTGCTCGGACTGTCGTCGCAGTTCGCCAGGACCGGGTACGGGTAATCGTCGAAGCGCCTGATGTACTTGTAACGCTCGGTTCGGATCGCGCGCTGCGGCTCGTAGGCGGCGTGGTAGGTCAACTCCGAGAAGATCGCCGAGCGGACCCCGAGCTCCTCCTCGCCGGCGATGAGCGGTGCCAACGAGCGTCCGAGTGCCCACGGCGGGGTCTCAACGCCGGCCACTTCGCAGACGGTCGGAAAGATGTCAAGGTGCGACACGAGTTCGTCGAGCGCGCGTCCGCCCGTGAAGCCGGGTCCGCGAATGATCAGGCTGACGCCAATGCCGCGATCAAGGAGGCTTGCCTTCGCGGTTGGGAAGGCGAGTCCGTGGTCGGTGGTGAAGATCACCAGCGTGCGCTCGTCGAGCCGGGTCTCCTGGAGAGCGTTGAGGACGGCGCCGACGCCGTGGTCGAGCGAGCGTGCGCTCGCCTTATAGGCGGCGACGTCCTCTCGGATCTCGGGCGTGTCGGGCAGGAACGGCGGCGGCAGCGAGTACACCCGGTCGCGGACCGAGCTCGGCGCGAAGAAGCTGCGGTGAGTCTCGAAGAAGCCGACCGACATGAAGAACGGCTCCCGGATCCCACTGCGTAGTGCGTCGATCGCCGACGGCCCCACCGAGTGGACGCGGGTGTCGGGGATCTCGTGCACGACGTCGTACCCGAGCACGCTCGGGTCGGCGGAGATGTGCTGCTCGCCGATCAGCTCGGAGTGGTAGCCGTTTGCCTTCAGGACGCGGACGAGCTGATGGTCGTAGTCGTTCAGCGTGAAGCCGCGATGCGCCAGCCCCATCATCCCGTTGGTGTGGCAATACTCGCCGGTCAGCAGCGCGGCGCGGCTGCCCGAGCACGACGGCGCAGCGCAGAAGGCGTTGCGGAACATGATCCCCTGGTCGGCGAGCCACTGGAGGTTCGGCGTAGGGATGGCATGACCGTACGGCTGGATGTACCTGCCGGTGTCGTGGGAGTGGATGTAGAGGATGTTCGGTGGCATCAAACGCCGAGTCGGGCGGTAGCGTCCCGATGGTAGGCGTCGTACCACTCGTCGTTCAGCTTGTCCGACTGCCGGGCCATTCCCCCATCCGGCTTCCAGTCGTGCGGCAAGGCTACCCCGATCAGCGTGACAATTCGGGTGACCGCGCCCGCCGGATCCGGGGCGACATCGTCCTCGTACGCCAGCTCGAGCGGGTCGATCAGGGAATGCAGAAAGAATCGCCCCCACGCCTCGTCATCGGCGCTCAGCCGACGACGCAGGTGCTCGATGCCCTGGAAGCTGTACGAGAGGGTCGGACGCCCCCCGTATGCGGTCGGATGCTCCGCGCGCCAGGCGCGGGTCTGGAGCGCTCGCCACAGGCTGATCGCCTGGCGCACCTTGTCGCGGCGTCGCAGCCAGATGTAGCTCGGCCCGGAGAACAGCCGCTCGAGGAGGTCTGACCCGTCGAGGCCGGCGAACTCCGGCATCGCGGTCGCGTGTTGCTCCAGGTCCGGCAGCTGGTTCCACATCAGCTTGGCCCCGAACACGCCATTTTCGGTCTTGCCCAGGCGGAACGTGCGCTCCAGGTGTTCCTCCCACCCGTCGACCGCTCTCAGATCGGAGTACTCCGGCGCATCGGTCGGACGTATGTCGTCACGGATCCCTGCTCCCGTCCGTGGCAGCCCGGCCAGGAAGTAGCCGGGATGCGGGGGTAATCCGGTCTCCGCGCGCGCCTCGAAATACTCCTGCGGATTCCCGGCGACCCCAGTACTCGCCAGCAGCCGGCAAAGGTACGTGCTGCCGCTGCGCTGGGTGGAGCAGATGATGTATGCCTGGCGTGGTTGGAGCACAACGTTTCGGTGGTTCCGCAGAACTCTATATGCTTTTGTCGATCGACTTAGTGGACTTACGCCGCATGAGTACCACCACCCCCCGCGTTTCCCAGCTCCGTGCGCTCGAGGCCGACGCGGTGTTCGTGGTCCGCGAGGTCGTGGCTGAGCTGTCGCGGCCGGTCCTGCTGTTCAGCGGCGGTAAGGACTCGATCGTTTTGCTGCGGATCGCCGAGAAGGCCTTCCGCCCTCTGCCCTTGCCGTTCCCGGTGCTGCACGTCGACACCGGCCACAACTTCCCGGAGGTGATCGAGTTGCGCGACCGGCGCCTGCTCGAGGCGGGTCATAAACTGATCGTGGCTTCGGTCCAGGACTCGATCGACAGCGGGCGCGTCAGGGAAGAAACGCCGGGTGGCTCGCGGAACCGGCTGCAGACGGTGACGCTGCTCGACGCGCTCGAGCAACAGGGGTTCGACGCGGCGTTCGGTGGCGCCCGGCGCGACGAGGAGCGTGCCCGGGCAAAGGAGCGGGTGCTGTCGTTCCGCGACGAGTTCGGGCAATGGGAGCCAAGGGCTCAACGCCCGGAGCCGTGGACGCTCTACAACGCGCGCATCCGCCGCGGTGAGCACATCCGCGTATTCCCGCTCAGCAACTGGACCGAACTCGACGTGTGGCGGTACATCGAGGCCGAAGCGCTCGAACTGCCCTCGATCTACTTCGCCCACCGCCGGCGCGTGCTGGAGCGCGACGGGATGCTGCTCGCGGAGTCAGACTGGATCAGACCCCGGGCCGATGAGCACGTCGAGGAGGCGATGGTCCGCTACCGCACGGTCGGCGACCTGACGGTCACCGGCGCGGTCCGGTCGGAAGCCGAGGACATCGCGGCCGTGATCGCGGAGACCGAGACCGCGACCGTGTCCGAGCGCGGCGAGACCAGAGCAGACGACCGGACATCGGAGGCGGCGATGGAGGACCGCAAGCGCGAGGGGTACTTCTGATGGCAGCCGTCGAGCTGACCGGCCAGCGCGAGCTGCTCCGACTGGCGACGGCCGGATCGGTCGACGATGGCAAGAGCACGCTGATTGGGCGCCTGCTGCTCGACACGGGGTCGCTGCTCGCCGACCACCTCGAGGACGTCTCGCGCGAAGGAGGGGTGGATCTCGCGGCGGTCACTGACGGTCTGCGCGCCGAGCGCGAGCAGGGCATCACGATCGACGTCGCCTACCGGTTCTTCGCCACCGCGCGCCGTTCGTTCATCCTCGCCGACACGCCGGGCCACGAGCGCTACACCCGCAACATGTTCACGGGGGCGTCGACCGCGGACGTGGCGCTCGTGCTGATCGACGCCCGGGCTGGGGTCGTGACCCAGACCCGGCGCCACGCGCACATCGCGGCGCTTTTGGGGATCGAGCACATCGTGATGTGCATCAACAAGATGGATCTGGTGGGGTGGGGGCG
>JAFAWR010000201.1 GCA_019241635.1 Solirubrobacterales bacterium | reverse complement strand
ATCGCGGGACCTGACCCGGGGGACGGCCCGCCAGTCGCGGAGAAGCCGGCCTCGGCCAAGAAGCCTCGCCGAACCCGTCGCCCCGGGCCCGTCCGGGCCAGTGCCCCCACGATCAAGCGCCGGCGCCGCGTGCTGGCGATCGGCTCGGGGATCTTCGCCTTGGCGATCGGCGGTGTCGCGGCGAGCGGGCTGGCCGGCAAGGACACGGGCGCGGCCCACGGAGCCGCATTGACCAGCGGCTCGGTCGCCCAGGCGACCGCGGCGGCCTCGACGCCGGCTCCGACGTCCTCGACGCCCACGACCCCGGCCGTGAGCCACAAGCCGGCTCATCCGAAGGCCCCAGCGCCGAAGCCGACCACCACGGCCAAGACCGTCAAGAAGAAGGCCGCGGTGGCCAAGAAGCCGAGCGCCCCGCCGGCGCACAGCTCGCCGACCAAGCCGGCCTCGCCCGCACAACCGACGCCGCCGGCGGGTGGGCCGGCCACGCCCGTCCACACCAGCCCGCCGCCCGCCACGACCCGCCCGAGCGGCTCGAGCAGCACGGGATCGAGCGGCGAGCGCTCGTCCGGCAGCAGCGGATCAACCGGCAGCGGTTCGCACACCGGCAGCTCGGGCAGCGGGTCGAGCACCCACACCGGATCGGGCACAGGCAGCTCGCATAGCGGCGGCTCGGGGAGCTCGGGCAGTGGCGGGAGCGGTGGCGGAACCGGGACGATCAGCGGAGGCGGCTGACCCGCGGGCTCACTCCCCGGGCTCGGGCACCTTCGCCGACCGGGCGCGCCGGTAAGGATCCTTCGGCGTCCGGTCCTCGGACAGCGACTCCCGCGACTCGGTGACGAGCTGCTCGATCGCGTCGGCCAGATGCACCGGCGCGATGTTGTAGTCGCCGCGGTTCACGCGCAGCCGGTGCGCGGCGAGCAGGACCTCGGCGTGCGTGTGGCCCGCGGGGGGCTCGAACCGGTACGCGGCCAGCTCGATCAGCAGCCCGAGCGGATCGGTGAAGTAGATCGAATCCATGAACCCGCGGTCCTTCACCCCGCTGTGAGTGATCCCGCGTTCGTCGAGCCGGGCCACCGTCTGCGCGAAGGTGGCCTGGGAGAGCGCGAACGCGAGGTGGTGCACGCACCCCGGCTCGGTCGGCGTGCGGTCCGGGCTCGGCGTCCGCTCCTCGTTGGTGAACACGGTGATCAGCCGGCCGTCGCCGGGATCGAAGTACAGGTGGCTCTCGGCCGGGTTGTCCAGGTTCGGCTGCTCGAACACGAACGGCATCCCCAGCACGCCCTCCCAGAAGTCGATCGAGGTCTGCCGGTCCGCGCCCACCAGCGTGATGTGGTGGACGCCCTGGCTCTGGATCTTGCGCATGGCTTGGGCCTCCTGAGAGATGATTGTACGTGCAACTATAGCGGCAACCGGAGGGCTGCACCCGGAGCGGGCGGCGATGAACTTTGGCGATGGAGCCTCGTATATGTCACCTGCATCGCCAAAGTTCGGCGCCGTTGGGGCTCGGACATGCTCGGTGTAGTTGCAGCAGCAACCATAATCGTGCTATAGTTGTGCTTGCAATCAATCTGCTCCGGGGCGTGAGGCCCCGTCCGAGCCAAGGAGACGAATCCGATGAGCACAACGACTTCAACCACGATTCCCACCGGCACCTGGACCATCGACCCCGCCCACTCCAAGGTCGGCTTCGCCGTCAAGCACATGGGCATCGCCACCGTACGCGGCGAGTTCACCGAGTTCGAGGGCAGCTTGGAGATCGGCGAGGACCTCGCCGGCGCCAAGGTCAGCGGGACGGTCAACCCCCAGTCGGTCGATACCAACGAGCCCCAGCGCGACGATCACCTGCGCTCGCCTGACTTCTTCGACGTAGCCCAGTTTCCGGAGCTTCGCTTCGAGTCGACGAGCATCGAAGCCCTCGACGACGAGGAGTTCCGGATCACCGGCCAGCTGACCATCCACGGCGTGACCGACGAGATCGTCCTGCACGCCGAGGTCCAGGGCACCGACATCGACCCG
>JAFAWR010000172.1 GCA_019241635.1 Solirubrobacterales bacterium | reverse complement strand
GCCACCGAGGAGGTCCTGGGGCCGGTCCTGCCAGTGTGGTCGGTGGCGGACCTCGACGAAGCGCTCAAACATGCCAATGCCTCGCCGTTCGGCCTGGGCTCGTCGATTTGGACCCGGGACCTCGATGCCGCCACACACGCGGCTGCGGAGCGCCTCGGTATGGAGCGGCCCAAGGGTCGTGCCACCCATCGTCGGAGGGCCAACTTTCAGCCTGCGCACACGCGCAAGGAGCCGCTCGAGAAAGGTGTCCAGAGCGTCCTCGGCACAGTAAACGCGTTTCACGGCGAGGCAGGACTGGCCTGCATTGAAGAACCGCCCGACACTCGCCGCGCTGGCCGCGGCATCGAGGTCGGCGTCCTTGCAGACGATGAACGGATCGGATCCGCTCAGCTCGAGCGCGACCCGCTTGGCGCCCGCTGCGGCCGCAACGGCGACGCGCTCTCCGGTTGCAGTCGTGCCGGTGAACGCGACCTTGCGGATACTTGGGTGGCGGACGAGCGCCTCCCCGACCTCCGCGCCACCACAGATGACGTTCAGGACTCCAGCCGGCAGGCCGGCCTCGTGCAGCAGCTCCGCGATGCGAACCGTCGTGAGCGGCGTCGTCGGAGCTGGCTTTGCGACGACGGTATTCCCGGCGACCAGCGCGGGGGCGATCTTGTTCGCGAGCAAAAGGGTTGGAAAATTCCAAGCCACGATCGCCGCGACCACACCGAGCGGGCGCCGAACGACCAGTCCGTAGGTGTTGTGGTCGAGATCGGGAACATGGTTCCCGCGAAGATCGCGCGCCAGCCCGGCGTAGTGCTCGAGGGTGATGCCGAAGCGATGGATCTCGAGGCCCGCCTCCCGCAACGTCTTGCCGTGCTCGGCGGTCAGCAGCCGCGCCAGCTCGTCCCGATGGGACAGGATCCGGCGCGCGCCGCGACGGAGTAGCTCCCCGCGGCGGCTGGCAGGGATAGCCCGCCAGCGGCTGAACGCGAGTGCCGCGGCCTCCACCGCGTCGTCGATGTCGGCGGTGGTGGCCTCTGGGACCGTGTCGACCGGATCGCCGCCAGCGGGACTGGCTACGGTCGTTCGCTCTCGGTCAGACCCGGTGTATTCCCCGGCGATGAACATCTCGGCCACAGAACTCTCCCTTACCAGCCGCCAGGCCGCCCCGGAGACGATATCAATTCGTGACCGACCCGGGGGCGCGGGAACTCATGCTCACCACGCGTCGGGTGCGTACTCGGCGGAGAGGGATTGGAAGTCGACTCGCTCGCCACAATGACTGCAGTGGAGCTCGGGTGAGGCGAGCTCGCCGCAGTCCTTGTGATAAAGGCGTACCGGCGCCTCGTCGATCTTGTAGCGATCGCCCCAGCGCATCAGCATGAGCAATACGGGGTAGAGGTCCATGCCCTTCGGAGTCAGCCTGTACTCATAGCGGTCCGGAGCCTCCTGGTAGCGACTGCGCTCGAAGATGCCCTCCTCGGTAAGGCGGGCGAGGCGATTGGACAGGATGTTGCGTCCGACGCCGAGCCGCTCTTGGAAGCCGTCGAAGCGGCGCGTCCCGCGAAAGGCCTCGCGGATGATTAGCATCGTCCAGCGCTCGCCGATGACCGCCCAGGTGCGGGCGACCGAGCAGTTGACCTCGCCGAGGCACTCGTGCCTCATCGTCGCGCCGCGGGGCCGAGGCTCGTCGCCGCCGGGCGCTGCGCGTCTGCCACGGTTGTTTGGCGCAGGACTCACGAGAAATGCTTTGACGGTTTCTCGCCATGAGGGTATCGGGACCGGCTGTTGGAGACGCCCGGTGCCAGGGCTTGAGGCGGGTGGCCCGAGCGAGCCGAGCAGCTACTCGGGAGAATGGGTGCGCACGACGACAGACTTTTGATCGGTGTAGTAGTCGAACGCCTCTGAGCCGTGCTCCTTCCCGAACCCACTCGCCTTGACTCCGCCGAAGGGCAGCTCGTCGTACACCTTGGTGGCGGAGTTGATCCACGTGTACCCGCAGTCCAGGCGTTCAGCGGCCTCGGCGGCCGCGCCGAGATCCGACGTCCAGATCGAGGATCCGAGGCCGAACGGGGATGCGTTGGCGTATTCGATCGCCTGGTCGAGGTCTCGGACGCGCCAGATCGGAAGCGCCGGCCCGAAGACTTCCTCGCTGGCCATCGGGGAGTCATGCGGCGGTTCGAGCACGATTGTCGGCTCGTGGAACCAGCCGGCGCTCAGCTCGCCGTCCTCGGGCCGACCGCCACCGGTCAGCACCTCGCCTCCCCGCTCGAGCGTGCGGCGAAGCTGGTCCTCGAGGGCATCCCGTTGGCGCTCGGAGTGCAGCGGCCCGAGTTGAACGCTCGGCTCGGTCCCGTGCCCCACGGTCAGCCGTCTGGCCTTCTCTACCACGGCTTCGATGACCTGGTCGGCCACCGAATCCGCCAGGTATAGGCGCTTCACGGCCAGGCAGGCCTGCCCACAGTTGAAGAAGCGCCCCATCGACGCGGCGCTGGCCGCGCGGTCCAGGTCGGCATCCTCGAGGACGATCATTGGGTCGGAGCCGCCGAGCTCGAGGGTCAGCCGCTTGTTGTCGGCCGCGGCCAGCGACATGATGCGTCGTCCGGTAGGCGTCGAGCCGGTGAACGCGACCTTACGGACGAGGGGATGCGTGACCAGCGCCTCGCCTGCGTCGGGACCACGGCCCGCCACGACGTTGAACACGCCGGCGGGGAGGCCTGCGTCGTGCATGATCGCTGCCAGGCGAAGGGTGGTCAGCGGCGTCGTGTCGGCCGGCTTTGCCACCACGGTGTTTCCGGCCACGAGCGCCGGTCCTAGCTTGTTCGCCAGCAGCGTCGTAGGGAAGTTCCAGGGGACGATCGCTCCGACGACCCCGAGTGGCCGGCGCAGGACCTGCCCGTTGACTCCGGGGTCCAAGCCCAACACGAAGGCGCCGCGGAGCTCCTTGGCCAACCCCGCGTAATGTTCCAACGTTTCGGCCGCCTTATTGATCTCGATCTCCGCCTCGCGTAACGGCTTGCCCTGCTCGGCGGTGAGCAGCGGCGCGAGCTCGTCCACGGCAGCACGGATCGCATGCCCGGCCCGGCCAACGATCTCCCCGCGCTCGGCAATCCCCCGCTCAGACCATCCCCTGAAGGCCTCGTGGGCAGCACGAACCGCGCGGTCCACCCCCTCGGCGCTCGAGGCGGTGACGCGGCCTACTACGCGCTGCGTGGCCGGATCGCGAATCTCCTGTATCGAGTCGCTCAGCGACTCCGCGCGGCCGGCAATGAAGGCGCCCCGATCCGCGGTGGTGTCGGTTGCGCTCACGGGTTCCTCCCTACAGATTCGGTTGACGATCTCGATCTGGCCTGGGCGCGGCTCACCGCGTCGCGATGTTCCGGCGTCGCGATGAGCGATGTCTGCGCGAGCGCCTCGGCTGCCATCCCCGCCTGTAGCGAGGCGTCGGCGGCGATGGCCAAGAGCCGCTTTGCCGCGGCGTAGGCCTCCGGGGACCGCCGCAGCGCCATTCCCGCACGCTCTCGCGCTGCCTCCACCACCTTCCCGTCAGGCACCACGGCCGTGAGCAGGCCAAGGCGCTCGGCATCCGGAGCGCTGAGCTCCTCCCCTGCCAGCAATATGTCGCGCGCGCGAGCGAGGCCGACGAGCTTGACTAGCCGGGTCACGCCACCGTGACTGGGGATGATGCCCAGGCGTCCTTCTCGGAAGATGATCCGCGCGTCCGGAGCGGCCAACCGAATGTCACACGCCAGCGCGAGCTGGGTGCCGGCCCCCGTGGCGGCGCCGTTGATGGCTGCGATGACCGGCTTCTCCAGCTGCTCGATCCTGGCGATCAACGCCGTGAGCCGATGCGAGTAGAGGCGGAACGCGCTCGGCGTCCACCGACGCTCGAACCGGGAGAGGTCCCCTCCGGCGCAGAATGACTCGCCCGCGCCGGTGAGGATGATCGCCCGCGTTTGCGCGTCGCCGGCGGCATCGTCCAGGGCCGCGCTCATGGCCTCGGTCAGCTCGTCGTCCAGCGCGTTGCGAGCGGCGGGACGGTCCAGCGTCAGCAGCATCACGCCGGCGTCGTCGAGGTCGCACCGAAGTGGGGCGCCGGTCACGGCTCTCTGCGGATCCGCTCGAACGGCGTCCGGCAGGCTCGGCATATCCACTGCTCGGTGAGAAGCTGCGGGCCCCATTCTCCGATCTGCTCCGTCTCGCGGGACCTGCACCACGGGCACGTGCGCCCGTCGTCGGCGCTTACTCGACTCGTCGTTGCAGGCTGTTCCATCGCTTCCACGGAAGCTCTCCCACCTCGACACTCAAGCCGTTCTCCTCGAGGATCGAGAACACATCCTCCTGGAACGCCTCGCGCATCTCGTCGTTATCCAGCTTGATCAGGCCCTCGGACTTCAGGGCAGCGACGCCGGGCTCCTCCGATGGGCCGAACCACATCAGGACCTCGGGGAGCATCCAGTCGATCCTGCGCTGCAGGGTTTCGCGTCCCTGTTCTGTGCGGGCGAGATCGCGCAGGCGGCCCTCGGCGTACTTGCGGTGAAACACCTCCTCCGACGGCACGCGCGCGGCACGCTGGCGCAGGTCGTCGTAGCGTGAATCCTCGAGCGCCCGAAACAGGATCGTCAGGGCCGGGTCGACCAGGATCAGGGCGGCAACCACATCTGCCCACCATTCCCACGGTGCGCCCAGGCAGCTCAGGCAGTATTTGCGCTCTCGCTCGGCGCCGCGCTGGAGAGGCCCGGGCGTATCGACGAGCGGCATCTCTTCGAGGAGCGGGTAGAGGGCGCGCGCGTGACCGAGTTCCTCCTGCGCGATCGCCGCCAGCGCGACCGCGCTCTCCAGTGAGGGACCGCCGGAGAGCCACTCGGAGAAGCGACGGCCGAGGAAGAACTTGTTGTCGGCCAGAACCACGACGAGGTTGACCAGCGCGGCGAGCGCCTCGTCGTCATCGGTGACCGACCATTCCGCCGGTACGACGCGATCGAGGTCCGCCTCGGACGAGCTCATGCCGCCACCTCCTCTCGTTCCTGCTCGGGGAGCTGCTCGGCGGGCAGGGGACCGATGATCCAGCGGATGCTCTCCTCCGGGACGAGCCGAACCTCGAGCCATTCGCCGAAGCGCTCGCGCGCCTGCGCGCAGGCACTGGCGGCGTCATCGGCCTCGATCATCGCCTGCCGGGCCACCGGCTTGGCGTAGTCCTGGCGGGCGAATACGTAGTATCTCATGGCGTGCGCACCACCTCGATGATGTCCGCGCGCCGCGCGACGAACTGCTCGGTCCACTTCCACTGGTCATAGAGCTTGAACGCGAACACCTCGGCGTCGGAGGGCTCACTCGCGCCGACCGTTCCGATGTGTTCGAGCGGCTCCTCGGCCTTGCGTCGAGCGAACACGTCGTAGTACTCCTGATCGCGCTCGGCCTTCATCACGTCACCCCCAGCTCGGCGAGCGTCCGCCTGGCTCGGCGCGTGAGGTTTCCATGTGTCCAAGGCTCGAAGACCTCCTCGACCTCCACGCGCTCAATGCCGGCTACGCCGAGCAGGGCATCGCGAACATCGTCGGCGATCATCTCCTTGCACGGACAGCCCATCGACGTGTAGGTAAGCCTCACCCGCGCGGTGTGACCCTCAACGGCCAAACCCCGGATCAGTCCCATATCCAGAACCGACACCGGATACTCCGGATCCTGCACGCCTCGGAGCACCGCCTCGAGATCTTCGATAGTCGCATTCACGCCGCCACCTCCAGAGACTCGGACAGCTGCTTGTAGCCGCGCTGGATCTGCTCGACCAGCTCCTCATTGGCCGGCCCGCGCCGCTTCCAACGCTCCATGACCTGCTCCCACGAGATCTCGCCGCCATCGAGATCCCATCGCTTCTCTTCCTCATCGAACTCACACGGGAACGGCGCATCTATGACCCAGGTGCCGGAGGCTTCGTCATGGTGCGCAGGCACGTCGATTCCGTGTTTCTCACAGAGCGGTACGGCCGTCGACAGCCACGTCTGGCGCAGCTCATCGTTGGTCGAGCCCTTCATCCCATAGGCGATCTGCTCGCCGTGGCGTTTCATCGAGTCGGGTAAGCCGAACCACTCGAGGGTCATCATGAACATCCAGTCGACGGCGGCCTGGAGCTGTTTCTTCTGCTCGGGATCATCCGCCATCGTGGCCATCCAGCGCTCGCCGTGACGCAGATGGAAGTTCTCCTCGCGCTCGACCTTGACCAGGGCGCGCTTCCATGGGCCGTAGCTCGAGTTCTGGAAGATGTCGTCGAGCAGGCAGAACCCGGCGCGATCGTAGAAACCGTTGGCCACGATCATCTCCGCCCAGGTGTCGAGCGGGACGTCGAAGGCATAGGGATGGCGAAAGTCCTTGGGATCGCGCTCGTAGACGAGCTCCTCAACGTCAACCCCGAGGTCGCGGAGCAGCCGGTAGGCGATGTGGGCGTGGCCCAGCTCATCCTGGGCGATCCCGGCCACCGAGATGTAGGAGTTGATCTTCGGGGCGTTGCGCGCGGCCCGCATGTAGGCGGGAGCCGAGATCAGCTCCGTGTCGCCGGACACGACCAGCGTTCGTTTGAGCCCCTCGATGTACTTCTCCGTCGCGTACTCGGGTCCCTCGACCAGCTTCCCATCCCGGATGCGCTCCAGCAGTTCCT
>JAFAWR010000169.1 GCA_019241635.1 Solirubrobacterales bacterium | reverse complement strand
ATCCCGGCCGTTTTCTTCATCCGGTCCGGCGTTCGGCGGAAGCCCGTCCTGGTCATCGGTGCAGATGGATTGACTGAGGGCCGATCGGGGCGGGTTGTTCCGTGGAGCGCTGTCACGTCGATGCGCGTCGCCGTCCACGAGGGACTGTTCGGAGAATCACACGACCTAGTCGTGAGCCTCGTGCACGAAGTCTCGAGTGCGCGGCGATTCATTACGACAAACGCGACGAATCCTTACGAGATGGAGATTGGCCTAGACTGGCTCTCGCTACCGTGGCAGGAAGTCGTCACTTGCGTGGAACGCTTCTACAACGGGACGGTCGTGAAACCTCGGACCCGCAGGTAAGGCAGCGACGGCCAGCCAACGATCGCCACGGCGCCCGCGTCGTGCCCGACATCCAGGATCGCAGGCCAGGAAACCCTGCCGCCGCCGGTCGGGCTGCTACGCGTGGGAGAACACGATACCGTTACGGTTGAGGGCGAGCGACCCTTCTACGTTTCTCGTGTACGGACGCTTCCTGCTCGGGCTCAAGCGGCTTCTTGCTTCCCCGCACGCCGAGCGTCCAGCAAATGATCACATTGTTGTCCTCCTCCTCAGCTGATCATGCCACGGCCTCGGCGCGCGCGTTGGCGCGGCCAAGCGGTTTGGTCGCACGGCTCCTGGTCAGCCCCGATGAGCTTCGGGAGCAGCTCATGGCGATTCTGGGACGAAGCGGCTGGCCCCGGACCAGTCGCGACGGGTCGTCGACACCCGGCCCCGTCTCCGGCTCCGCGATGAGCAAGGCGACCACGACGAGCATGCTGACGTCTCGCTGAGATCGACTGGGCCAGCAGGCACTCCACCGTGGCAGCTACGCTCTGACCGGTGTTCCCCGCGAGAAGGCTACTTCTTGCGCTGATCGCGCTCGGGCCGATCTGTGCCGGATGCGGAGGCGGCGGCAGTAGCAGCAGCAGTGTGGGCACTCGGGCCGCCGGGGGCGGCTCGGGCGCGACGACCTGCGCCACGCCTTACGTGTTTCACCTCGGTCATCGGTCGGTCGCCGCCGGCACCTGCAACGGGGAGGTCCGCGCACCAAAGCAGGCGCTCGCACTCGCGGTTGGGAAGGAGCTGAGCGTGTCGATCCTTCAGGACACGACTGCGCCGGGCGGTGGGTTCCCGGTGCCGGCGCCGTCGGCTTCGATCCTCGAGGTGATCAAGCGAGAACCAGGTTCCGCCGCGTACCGGGCCGTCCGCCCCGGAGTTACGCGCCTGACCGTCCGCAGTCGCTTCTGCGGTGAGCCCAGACGCCGTGTCAAGTCCTGCCTGGTCCTGCGCGTCCACGTCACCTAGGAGGCTGTCGCGTCGTCGGCACCCGGACCGCCGCTGCTTCGATATTCGCCGCCGGGACGCTGCCCCGCGGCGGATCGGAGCGAGCCCACGCGACGTCGGCCCAGTGATCGTCGGCCAAGACGACCGCCGGAGTCGCGCCGCGGCGCGTCGCCAACTTCACCGGCGTGGCCCACCTGCCGAGGGCCCCTTTCGCCCCTCCGGCCGCCCAGACCGCGCCGTTTCCCTGAGTCCACGCGACGACCGTCGCCCCATCCTCAGCCGCACTGATCACCGGACCGGAGATGTCGCTCCTGGCCGTCAGCCGGTGGGGCGTCGTACACCCGCGACTGAGAAGTGAGGTTGTGCACGCCCAGATTCCACCGGCGCCGGACTGCCAGGCAATGGTGGCGCTGGTTCGGCTGACCGCGAGCGCGGGGTAGAGCGACCCGCCCTCGCCCAGCGTCGCCGCTCGATGCCATTCGCGCCCGGGCACGAGCTGCACCGCGGTGGCGATGCGGGTATCCGATCCTGCGCCGCTCTGCCAGACGACGATCGCGCCATCACCACCAACGATGCCGACCTGTGGCTGCGCCGACTCGGTAGATGCATCGGCCTGCGAGGACAGGTCAGTCTCCGCCCCAACGTCCTTGATTTGGGGCGTCCGCTCCGAGGCAGATGACCAGGATGCCGCCTGGACCTCGCTCTGGACGGTCCGCGCGCCCAGGACCGAGCCCCGGAGCGCTCTCTTCCAGACCCCGACAATGGCGCGCCCCGGGCTGGCCGCGATCGCCGCGCCGGTCAGCAGCGAACGTGACGCCTCCAGTGTGTGCGGTGCTCCCCAACGGCGTCGCGTCAGATCGACACGAGCAACCTGCACAACCGAGCGCCCCGACGGCAGTTGTCCGGTCCAGATCGCCATCGCGCTGTGTGGTCCGGTGATCGCAACTCCCGGCGGCTCGGGATCGACCCCCGATGACGAGATGCGTACCGGCGGCGACCATTGATCGAGAGGCCCTGCGCGCTCGGCTGCCGCGATCTCCCCGTTGTCCTCCCAGACGACGACGGCCGCCCCGCGCGAGGTCGCCGCGATGGCAGGGAACTCACCGTCAGCCGCCAACCCGTCCTGGAGCACGCCGCTGGCTGAGATCGTCTGCGGGCTTCCCCAGGCCGCAGCCCGAGCCGGTCTCTGCGCCGCCTCGATCACCGTGGAGGAACTCGCGAGCGACTGCTGCCAGACGGCGGTGACATCGCCGCTGGCGTTCGTCGCGAGTTGCGGATATGCGACGACGCTCTGCGTGCCCGATACGGCCGCCACCGGCACCCGCGCCACCGTCGCGGCGTGAGCGTCTACGCACCAGCCGAAAGCGCCAGCGATGACCGCAGCCAGGGTGGTGGTGGTGAACGCCCGAAGACGTTCACCACCCCACCGGCGCTTCCTCACCCGGAAATTATGAGCAGCTGTGCTGGGTGTCCGAGAACGACCCGTTGCTACCCACTCCGCCTACGTTCGCCATATCGTTGCCGGCCCCGTCGACCATCTCCAACCCGGTCCGTTGCGCCTTGGAGAAGTCATTCATCGGTGTGGAGTTCCCACCCGAGGTCGTGAAACTCATCGTCTGGAAGTTGCTCAGGTCGCGCAGTTGATTGTTGTACGAGGGACGCTCGACGATCGCCTCCGCCGTATCGCTCGAGCTCCAGTTGCCGGCATGCGACCAGTTCTTGTACGAGTTGCTCGTAATGTCGCCGACCGTCCCGGTGTACTCGTGTTTCGAGGCGTACCACGATGTGTTGGCATACATCTCATGCCCCGCCGCACCGATGACCGGCAGCGGCACGAGCGACTTCTGCTGAGGCAGCACCTCTTCCCACATCTGATGGTTTGCCCCTCCGGGCTGATCATTGCCCTGGCCGTGCGCGGTCCCGTCCTGACCCAGGTAAGGATCCCCGTTCGCGCCGCCGATGCCGTCCCACACGACCGCCGAGTTAGACGAGCAACGGCTGCCCCCGTAGGTCGGTTCCTTCCAGCTCGCGTACGAGAAGGCGAAGCCACCGGTGTTGGCCTGATAGCCCGACCAGTTGCCCGACGTCCCGGGGTACGCTCCGGCCCCCGGCAGCTCTCCCCCTGCTGACGCGCCACCCACCGCGAGGAACGGAGGGTTCGGGGCGGATTTGGTCAGCTGTGACATGGCCCCCTGCCAGCTCTCAAGCGCCAGCAGGCCGTCGCTCGTCGACGGCACCGCGAAACCGTACTCCTCGAGCTGCGCCGAGCTCGCGGTGGCCGGGTCGAAACCGGCCGGGGGGGAATACAGCGTGGTCACCCCTTGCCCTCCGGGCAATGTGTAGGCGGTCTCGCTCCCGCCTCCGGGCAGCGCCGAGGTGACAGCACTGACCGATGTCGACAGCCCGCAGCTGTTGAGCGCGGATGCCGTGTAGCTGTACGGATCGAAATTCGTGCCGCACGGTGCGCTCGCCGAAGCCGGGCTGTCGGCAGCAGCCCCCGATACCACCGATCCGAACGCCGCAAGCGCCGCTCCCAGCGCAACCGCCGAGCGAACCCGCGCCGACGAGGCAGCGGATGTGCCCACTGACATGACACCCTCCCGTCTTGAGATCTCCCGACCCGTCACCGAGTCTCCCAGAACCGGGTAGGTTGGTCAAGTTTCCTGTGTGCCACCACGCCGCGGGACCGTGTGCACCATTCGTGCCGTCGCCAATCGATCGATACGCGTTCGTGTTTGCATCTTCCGTGGGCAGCCTGGGCGGCTTTAGAGTTGCGTTGTGGAGAGTCTGGTCGAGCGCGAGACCGAGTTGGGCGCGATCGACGAGCTGCTCATCGAGGGCGGCGCGCTGCTCATCGAGGGCGGCCCTGGTCTCGGCAAGACCGTCCTAATCGAGGAGGGGTGCCGTCGGGCCGTCGCGGTGGGTCGCGAGGTCCTGCGGGCGCGCGGCTCGGAGCTCGAGGAGGGGTTTGCCTTCGGAGTGGTGCGCCAGCTGTTTGAGCGGCAATTGGCGACGGCGGGTGAAAGCGAGCGCAAAGCGCTGCTCGCGGGCCCGGCGAGCGCGGTGGGACGGTTGCTGCTCGACGAGCCGCCCGGGGCGTTGGCGCTGGACACGTCGTTTGCCGTGTTGCACGGGCTGTATTGGCTGACGGTCAACCTGGCGGAGGCCCGCCCGCTGCTGATCGCGGTCGATGACGCGCACTGGGCGGATGAGCCGTCGCTGCGCTGGCTGGCTCATCTCGCACCCCGTCTCGACGGCCCAGCTGTCGCGCTGCTCGTCGCGCTGCGTCCCGTGGCGCCGACCTCCGCCGCAGGCTTGCTTGAAGTGCTGGCCGAGGCGGCACGGACCGTGACGCACCCTGAGCGGCTGAGCGAAGCGGCGGTCGGCGCGATCGTGCGCGGCGCGCTGGGTGAGGGGGTGCCGGCTGATGTCTGCTCCGCGGTCTATGTGGCAAGTGGTGGCAATCCCTTCTACCTGACCGAGCTGTTGCGGGCGGCCACGCATGAGAGCCGTCCGCGTGCCGAGCTGGAGCCAGCCCAGTTCGTGGCCGGTGGGCATGAGGGTGTGGCGCGACGGGTGCTGGCGGCCGTGCGAACTCTCGGCCCGGACGCGGTCGGACTGGCGCAGGCGCTCGCCGTGCTCGGGGATGCCTGCGAGCTTCGCCACGCGGCGGCCATGGCCGGCCTGGAGATGCCGGGCGCGATGGCCCTGGCCGCCGGTTTGGTTCGCGGGGAGGTACTGGCGGGCGACGATCCGCCAAGCTTCGTCCACCCGATTGTCCGCGATGCGCTGGAGGCCTCATTGGCGAATGATGAGCGCGACGCTCTGCATCGCTCCGCCGCTCGGGTCCTGCACGCCGACGGCGCGCGCCCCGGACAGGTTGCATCGCACTTGGCCAGCCTGCGGCCGGCGGGCGATGAGTGGGTGCTCGACCGCTTGCGCGAGGCGGCACGAGCAGCGGCGCAGAGTGGTGCGCCGCGGGCTGCCGCCGTCCTGCTCGATCGTGCGCTGGCGGAGCCGCCCCCGCCGGCGGAGCGAGTCGAGCTGCTCCGCGAGGCTGCGCAAGCCCACCTAAGCGCGGGGAGCGAAGCCGCATGCGCGCGCCTCGAGGAGGCGCTCGAGCTCCTCACCGATCCACGGGAGCGCGGCAAGGTCGCGCTCGAAGCGGGCGAGACGTACGCGGCACTCTTCCGGTGGGTCGATGCGATCGATCTGATCGAGCGCACGCTGCGGGAGCTGGGCGACGCCGATGAGGTGCTCGCCGCCCGACTCGAGAGCCAGCTGGTAGTCGGCGGCCTGCTTGACGCGCGCGGGGGATCAAGGGTCGAGCCGCTGCTGCAGCACCTCTCGTCCCTGTCGCTCCCTGGAGGCGCGGGGGAGGCGTTCGAGGTCGCCCGGGGCATGGCGATGCTACGCGCGGGCCGGCCGGTGCAAGAGGCGGCCGTGCCGCTCGAGAACGTGCTCTCGCGCGCCCAAGCGCGGGTGCGCAGGCGCGACCCGCGCCGGCCCGGCCTGGCCAGCGGTGATCGCCTGCGGGCCGCGCTCCTCTGGAGCCTGGTGGCGGCCGAGCGCTTCGACTCGGTGGAGGCGGCTCTGGGTTCGATGGTCGCCGAGGTGCAGCAGTCGGGAAGCGCACGCGGTCTGGTTGCGGTCTACAGCACGCTCGCCCTGCTCAAACTCCGCCTCGGAGCGCTGCCCGAGGCGGACGCCGCCGGGCGGATCGCGTTGCGCGTACTGGAGGAGGGCGATTTCGCGCCCGGGCTCGCCCTCGCGGCCACCGTTCTGGCCGACGTCGCGGTCGAGGCGGGTCAGCTCGACGAGGCACAGGCGCTCATCTCGCTGCTTCCGCAGGAGGGGTGGCCGGCGGGCGTCACCACCGCCCTGATCCCGGCCGCCAGGGGACGGCTGAGATTCGTCCAGGGCAAGCCGGCCGAGGCCCTGGCGGACTTCCAGACGTGCATCACGATGTTCGGAGCAGAGGTGTGGGGCATGGAGACGCGCGACGTCGGCTTTCTGCACGCCCGCTCGGGCGCGGCCATGGCGCTGCTGCGGCTGGGGGAGCATGACGCCGCCCGCCAGCTGGCCGAGGCGGAGCTCGCGGATGTGACGGAGTTCGGTGCGCCCCGGGCGATGGGCATCTCACTGCGCGTGGCCGGAGTGGCGCAGGGTGGCAGCCACGGGCTCGAGTTGCTGGGCGAATCGGTCGCCACGCTGGAGCGCTCACCGGCGCTGCTCGAGCGGGCCCGGTCGCACACCGAGCTCGGCGCGGCCTTGCGCCGCACAGGGCAGCGCGTGCGGGCGCGCGAGTCGCTCGCCCAGGGGCTCGATCTCGCCGCACGCTGCGGCGCTCGTCCGCTCGCCGCTCGGGCACGCGAGGAGCTGCGGGCCACCGGCGCGCGGCCGCGGCGGGAATGGCGCACGGGCGTCGAGGCGCTGACCCCGCGCGAGCTGCGGATCGTGCGTCTCGCGGCCGAGGGTCGCGCCAACCGCGAGATCGCTCACGAGCTGTACGTCACGCTCAAGACGGTCGAGGGTCACCTCTCGCGCGCCTACACCAAGCTCGGAATCAAGGGGCGCGACGAGCTCTCAACGGTGCTTGAGGGAGAAAAGACCAGGGTGCCCACCCTCTAGCGAACCAACGCCCTCCCGAGCGACCTTTCGGTCATCGACCAATCGACCGAAGGAGCCGTTTGATGACACTGACCCAGCGGGAGGCGTTCGAGCGAGGGACCGACGCCTTCAACGCCCACGACATCGAGGCCTTCGCCGAGGTGATCGCCGACGATGCGATCTTCCAGGCGCCAGGCGGCATGCGCGGCGAGGGAAAGGACGCCTGCGTAGAGTTCTGGGGCGGCTGGCTGGCCGCCTTCCCCGACGGACACGTCGAAGTCCACGACGCCCATTTCCTCGACGACATCGCGGTCGAGGAAGGCACGTTCAGCGGAACCCACGACGGCACTCTCGTCACCCCGGCGGGCGAGATTCCACCCACCGGCCGCGCGATCAGCGTGCCCTACATCCATGTGTTGCGCTTCCGCGACGGGCTGCACGTGATGTTCAACCTCAGCTTCGACCGGCTGGCGATGCTCGAGCAGCTCGGGCTCGTGCCGGAGCCGGCCGCGGGGAGGTGAGCGGCAATGTCGAGGATTGTCGTATTGGGTGCCGGCGTGTGTGGGCTGGCGAGCGCGATGATGTTGGCGCGCGACGGCCATGATGTCCTGGTGCTCGAGCGCAACCCCGCTCGGGTCCCCGATACGCCGGATGAGGCCTGGACTCGGTGGGAGCGTCAGGGAGTCACTCAGTTCCGGCTGGCGCACTTCCTGCTTCCGGCCGGGCGAGCGGTGCTCGAGACCGAGTTACCCGAGACCATCGCGTCACTGTCGGCTGCCGGCGCAGCGCGGATCAGCCAGATGGCCAACATGCCGCCGACGCTCGCCGATCGGGCGGCGCGAGCAGGCGATGAGCGGTTTGTCACGTTGACCGCCCGACGCCCGGTGCTCGAGCAGGTGGTGGCCGCGCTGGCGCAACAGCACACGGGCCTCAAGGTACGCCGCGGCGTCGCGGTCACCGGCGTGACCAGCAAGTCCCGCGGTACCACGCCGCACATCACCGGTGTGCGGCTTGATTCGAGCGAGGAAATCTCCGCCGATCTGGTCGTCGACGCGATGGGCCGCCGCTCGCGACTGCCGCAATGGCTGCGCCAGCTGGGCGCGCGGCCGGTCCACGAAGAGTCCGAAGACTCCGGGTTCACCTACTACCAGAGGACGTTCCGCTCCGATGACGGGACGCTGCCCGAAATCATCGCGCCGATCGGCTCGCCGATCGGGACGATCTTCCTGGTCACGCTCCCGGCGGACAACGGAACGTGGGCGGTGGTGATCGCCACCTCAAGTGGTGATCAGCCACTCAAGCGGCTGCGTGACCCTCGGGTCTGGACCTCGGTTATCGACGCGTGTCCGCTTCACCGTCATTGGCTGGATGGCGAGCCGATCACCGGAGTGGAGGCGATGGGCGGCCTCATCGACCAACGCCGGCGCTTTGCGCCGGGCGGGGAGCCGGTGGCGACCGGCATCGCGGCGGTCGCGGACGCGTGGGCGTGCACCAACCCCTCGTTGGGGCGCGGCATGACCTACGGGCTGCGCCACGCCCAACGCTTGAGGGACACCGTGCGCGAGCACCTCCAAGATCCCGACGCCTTCGCCCGCGCCTGGGATCAGGTCACCGAAACCGAGCTGCGTCCGTTCTACGAGGACACGGTCGCCGAGAACCGTCTGCGCCGCGAGGAGATCGACGCGCTCCGCCGCGGCGTCGCACCGCCCAAGCCGGACAGCCGAACCGCCCGCTTCCTTGCCGCAGTTCCCCACGATCCCGACGTGTTTCGGACCTACCTGGAGACCAGAGCCGGCCTGGCCACGATACGCGACGTCGTCTCGCGGCCGGCACTGATGGAGCGGATCGCCCAGCTCAATTTCCCGGCTCCGGTGCCATTGCCGGGCCCGAACCGCAGCCAGCTGCTCGAGCTGATCGCCAACGGAACTGCCGAGCGGGTCACCGGGATGACGGGCTACCGCGTGTAGGCGGCGGCGGCGCCGCCGGCCGGCGAGGGGACTCAGGCCGCGAAGGCCGGCCAGAGCTGATCGACCACGTGCTCGCTCCAGCCCTTCTTGGGCTGGCCCTCGGCGATCCGGTGGAACATGAACGCGCCCATCAGCGCGTGCACGGCGAGCTCGGAGTCGAGATCGGTGCGAATCTCCCCGCGCTCCTTGCCCCGCTCCAGTGCGTCGATGATCTCGGTCACGCGCGGCCTGAGCATGCCCCGGCGGAAGCCGTCGAGCAGCTCGGGGTGCTTGCGGCCCTCGACGATCATGGTCCCGGCCAGCTCGACCGCGAACCGGCGCCGGGCGAACTCCAGATGGGCGATCAGGTCGCCGCGGGCGCTGCCGGTGTCGATCGGCTGCGTGCGGGACTGCTTGTCGGCGAGCACCGCCGCGACCAGCTCCGCCTTGTCGCGGTAGCGGCGGTAGATGGCCGGTCGCCCGACCCGGGCCTCCTCGGCCACGCGCGCGATCGACATCCGCGCGTAGCCCTCCTCGAGTAGCAGCCGCCAGGCCGTCTCGAGGATGGCGGCGTCGACGTTCTCGTCGAGCGGACGGCCGGCCGCCCGGGCACGCACGGGGTCGGTTTCGGAGACCTCGTTTCGTGCGCGCGCGGGCATCGGAGCAAGTCTCGCAGATGGCCCTGACACCGCCCCGGGACGGCGAGCGACGGACTCCGCCGGTAACGGGTCTGTTTCGAAATCGTTCATATTACGTCACTTGATTGTAGCGTTACATAGCTGTATCGTCATGCATTGCAACGACAAAGATATCTCAGAAGGGAGCGGTGGCCAAATGAATCAGCTGAACAGTCAGGAACTGCCGGAGCCCGGCTCTCCGAAACGCAGGGCCGCGCTACGAGGCATCGACGGACTCGGGGAGAGCACGAGCACGCCGGCGGTGGAGGTCTCGCAGCTGCGCAAGACCTACCCGGGCGGCGTCGAGGCGGTCAAGGGGATCGACTTTGAGGTCGCGCCGGGCGAGGTGTTCGGCCTGCTCGGCCCGAACGGCGCCGGCAAGTCGACCACGATCGGAATGCTGACCACCACGGTGCTGCCCTCCTCGGGGAGCGCACGGTTGGCCGGCTACGACGTCGCCACGCAGCCGCTGCTCGCGCGCGGAGTCAGCAGCGTGGTGTTCCAGGACTCGGTTGTCGACGGTCCCCTGAGCGGCCGGGCCAACCTGGAGCTGCACGCTCGACTGTGGGGCGTTCCGGCCGCCCAGGCGGCTCGCCGGATCGGCGAGCTGATCGAGGCGGTCGGTCTCGACGAGCTGATCGGCCGGCCGGTCGCCAGCTACAGCGGAGGTCAGCGCCGCCGGCTCGAGATCGCCCGCGCGCTCGCCTCGCGGCCGCGGGTCTTGTTCCTCGACGAGCCCACCGTCGGCCTCGATCCACGGATCCGGCACGAGCTGCTCGACGTGATCGCCGGGCTGCGAGCGCGCGAGGAGATGACCATCGTCCTCACCACCCACTACCTCGACGAGGCGCAGCGGCTGTGTGACCGGGTGGCGATCATCCACCAGGGGACGATCGTGGCCCTGGACAGCCCGGCCGCGCTGCTCGCCGGGCTCGGCCGCGAGATCCTCGAGTTCCGCGTGAGCGGGAGCCCCGAGGCGGCGCTGGCCGCGCTGCGGGAGCGCGGAGTGGCTGGGACCGACGCCTTCGCGGTCGGAGCTCGCGTGACCGTGCCCCTGCACGAGCACGCGTCCACCGAGGCGCTGGCCGCGATCAACCGCGATCAGGTGCACGTGTCGGAGATCGCCACGCGCATCCCGACCCTCGACGACGTCTACCTGCACCTGACCGGCGAGCGCATCGCGAGCGCCGCCTGACCCACGACAACCAACTTTCGACCCAAGGAGAAAAGACATGTCCGCGATCGCCGAAGCCCCCTCGATCGCCCTGCCGGCGCCCGGGCGCGCCCGCACGGCCGGCGCCCTGCTCACGCTCGCCAAGCGGCGAGCGTCCCTGACCTCCAAGACACCTCGCCAGATCGCGGTCCCGCTGCTCGGCCCGGCCCTGCTGGCCCTGGTGGTGGCGCCGGCGCTCAAGGTCGCGACCGGCGGCCTGCATTCACACATCGACTACACCTCGTTCGTCGGGGTCGGCGCGGTCGGCCTGGTGATCCCGCTGAGCTGCATCTTCGCTGGCCTCAGCGTGCTCGTCGACCGGCACTCGGGCGCGCAGCGCGAGCTGCTCGCCGCACCCGTCCCGCGGGCTTACCTGGTGCTGGGAAACCTGATCGTGGCGATCGGCCTGGCCAGCCTCCAGGTTGCCGTCCTGATCGGCCTCTCGGCGATCAGGGGAGGGACCTTCCACATCACGGGAACCGGCGTGGCCTGGTTCGTCGCCGCCGCCCTGCTCTTCACCGTGTTCATGTACAGCCTGGCCGAGACGCTGGCCAGCCGGGTGACCAAGCAGGAGGATTATGTCGGGGCGACGCCCGCCGTGGCGATCCTGCCGTTCTTCTTCGCCGGCGCACTGTTCCCGATCGGGGCGATGCCCGGCGTGCTGACCGGGATCGCCAAGGCGTTTCCGCTCACCCACGCCCTGGCCCTGATGCGCTACGGCTTCATCGACCCGAGCGGCAAGGGGCTCCACGACATCTGGGGCATGCACAGCGTCACCGGGGAAGCATGGCTCAGCCTCGCTGTGGTCGCGCTGTGGGCGGTCGCGCTCGTGGCGATCTCGATCCGCGTGTTCTCGCGCTCGGCGGTGAGCTGAGATGGATCGCCGAACCGAGATCTCCGACCACTTCATGCACGCCGGGGCGGGGACCAGCATGGTGTTCGCCTGGCTCGGCCTGATTCCGGGGGTCATCCCGCTCGTGGCGCTGACCGCGGTGCTGGTGGCGGTGCTCGCGCTGCCGCTCGCGGCACTCGGGCTCGTGACGGTCATGATCGCCGGTCCACCGTACGCCGGCTGGCGCCTGGTCCGGCGCCTCGGGATTGGGGGCGGCGGCAGCCCGGTTCGGGTGTTCGAGTTCGAGGAGATCGCCGAGGCACATCGGGTGATGGAGTCGAGCCAGGCCGCCGGCAAGCTGGTGATTCGCGGAGCCTGACCGCGTTACGGCCGGCCGGCTGCGTTCGCGCGCAATTGCAGGATCGCGCCATCAAGCGCGATGCGCAGCTGGCCGGCGTCGCGCGAGGTCTTGGCGAGCAGGAGCCCACCCTGGATGGCCGAGAGGGTGAACGTGGTCAGCGACTCGATGTCCGCCCGGCCGGCGATCAGGCCGTTCGCCTGCAGGCGCATCAGGGCCCCGCGGATCGCGTCGCTCCAGGCCCTGAAGGCCTCAGCCAGGCTGGTGCGAAGCCGTTCGTCGGTGTCGGACAGGGCTGCCGCCAGCGTGCCGATCGGGCAACCGCCCCGCGCACCGTGGTCCTCGACGATCGCCACCATCATCCCGGCCCACCGCTCGAGGTCCTCCCAGCTGCTCACCGAGGCGAGTGCATGAGCTTGCAGGCCGAGCACGGCGGCACACTGATGGTCGACGACGGCTTCGACCAGACCGTGCTTGTCCTCGAAGTAGTGGTAGAGCTGGCTCTTGCTCGCGCCGGTCGCGGCGAGCACGTCATCGAGGCTGGTGGCCGCGGCGCCGCGTTCGGCGATGAGCGCGGCGGCGCCGCGCACGATGCGTTCCTTGGTGGCGCGGCCCTGCTGGGTGGCCGGTGTCAGGCTCATGAACACATCTTAACGCTGGTTGGACTTGACAGTCCAGTCCGGCGAAGCTTACGATCCACAATGAGTGGACCGTTTAGTCCAGGTGTGTGAGGACGCGGAATTCGCCTGGCCGGCGATTGCCGGGCAGCCCGTCTCCGGGTTCGATCGAAATGCGGCGAGCCGCCGAGGCTCGGTCCTCGTGGCGGACGACGAGTCGACGCTCGCCGAGCTGGTTTCGCGACATCTGCGGCGCGCTGGGTATGCCACCGAGACCGTCTCGGACGGCGCCCGGGCAGTTGACCTCGCCGCCGCCCTCTCGCCGGATCTGGTGGTGCTCGACGCAAAGCTGCCGGGACTGGATGGGCTCGAGGTGATGCGGCGGCTGCGAGCCGCCGACGACGCGCGCCCGGCCGTGATCATGGTCAGCGGGGGAGCGCACGAGTCCGAGCGGATTCTCGGGCTCCGCTTGGGGGCGGACGACTACGTGGTCAAGCCGTTCTCGGCCGACGAGCTCGTGGCCCGGGTCGACGCCGTGATGCGCCGGATCAACCGTGTTCAGGCGCCCGAGATGCCACTCGTGGCGGGTGAGATCGAGCTCGATCCTGCGGGCCGAAAGGTGATCGTTGCGGGCAACGAGGTTCGGTTGACCCAGCGTGAATTCGACCTGCTCCTGTTCCTTGCCCGCCGTCCGGGACGAGTGTTCACCCGGGACGACTTGATCGGCGCGATTTGGCATTACGGGTTCTACACCGACAACTCCACGGTGACCGTCCACATGCGCCGATTGCGCAGCAAGATCGAGGCCGATCCGGCGGCGCCGCGTCATCTGAAGACCGTGTGGGGCCTCGGCTATCGCTTCGAGCCCTGAGCAGCGTCCTGCGCTCGGACGGCGGTTATTAAGAGTGCTTACGACGAGCTAACCATTAGCTGGCCGGGGGTTGTCAACCGTCGGCGTGGATGCTCAAATCGAGTGGACTAAATAGTCCAGTGAGGATGAGGCCGGGAGCCTTCGGTCCTCACGGAGCCTCCAACCCCCACAAGGAGACCCCCATGCAACCCCTGTCCCTCAAGTGGCCGCGACCGGTCGTGGCCGGCCTGGTCGCGCTGGGCGCGGCCGCTGCCGCACCGGCGACGGCCGCAGCTCATCCGGATCACCGCGCCTCCGGCTACGTCTACGTCGACGACAACAGCGCCGACACCAACGCGGTGGCGGCGTTCGTCCAGAGCCGCGATGGCGGCCTGACCCCGGTCCCCGGCTCTCCGTTCAACGCCGGCGGGGCCGGCACCGGCGCCGGGCTGGCATCTCAGGGAGCGATCCAGGTGTCGAGTGACCGCCACTATGTGCTCGCGGTGGACGCGGGCAGCAATCAGATCTCGGTCCTGCGAATCCGGCGCGACGGCGGGCTCGAGCTCGTCCCGGGCGGCGTCGTCTCATCGGGTGGCGTTCACCCGGTGAGCGTGGCCGAGCACGACGGGCTCGTTTACGTGGCCAATTCCGGAGCCGGCGGCTCGAACTACACGGGCTTCACGCTGAGCGACGATGGGCACCTGCGGCCTCTCGCCGGATCCACCGTGCCGCTGCCCGACAGCGCCCAACCCGGAGACGTGCTGTTCAACGCCACCGGCAGCAACCTGATCGGAACCCGGGTAGGGACCTCCCAGATCGACAGCTTCCGGGTTGGCTTCGACGGGCGCCTCAGGCCGGCCGCGGGCTCGCCGTTCACCGCACAGGGTCCCGGGCCGTTCGGCAGCGAGTTCCGTCCGACCAATCCGAGCCAGCTGTTCGTCTCCAACGCGCACGGGCCGGCCGGGGCCGGAACGGTGTCGGCCTTCGGCGTCGAGCGCGACGGCACCCTGTCGCCGATCGGAAACTCGCCGTTCGCCGACCAGCAGACGGCGCCGTGCTGGGTCGAGATCACCCGTGACGGCGAGTTCCTGTTCACGGTGAACACCGGTTCGGGAAGCATCTCCCGCTACTCGATCGCGGCGGACGGGACGCTCAGGCTGCTCGGCTCCACTCCGGTGAGCAGCCAGGCCGGGGTCGGGGCGGTCGACGCTCGCCTGAGCGTGGATGGCCGCTCGCTCTATGTCGACGAGAGTCGGGTCGATACGCTGGGCGTGTTCGACGTCGACGGTGGAGGGCTGAACGAGCGCGGCTCGGTGGCGCTGCCTCACGGCGCCGCTCCGGCCGGGGTCGCTGTCCGTTAGTGGTCGCTCACGTACGTACGGTCGCACCGAGAGGTGCCACTGGTGGATGCGTGACAAGGACGCAGGACCCGACGTGTAGCAGCGCTACACGAGGGTCCGAGGACGTAGTCAGGCGCCGCCAGGGGCGCCTTGAATGCGAGCGTACTTACGGGAGGGGCCACTAGCCACAGCTCGCTTGCGCTCGCGCGCGACGCAGGCGATCCGCCAGGGACAGCGGTTGCGTAAGTTCTACGGAACCGCTGTCAGCCTGGCCGACGGGAGCAACCGGCGTCGCCGCTACGCTCGCCCGCACCACCTTCGAGGCCCGAACGGGGGCCAGGCGTCGCCTCGCTGCGACACCGGACCCCCGCAACCCTCCGGGTCAGCGCTCACTCTCTACCGAGCCGAAACCTCCGCCGCTCATCCGCCGGTGAGTTCGCCTGCTGGCGGGTTACACGGTGCCGTTGGGAAGTGACACAATCCGCGCCGCAACCGAAGGCGCGCCAGCAGACCTGCGAATATCAGTCACCTCCAGTCTTGGGTAACAGTGAGGAACGCGTCAATTCCATCGCGCCGCGCCGGGCGATAGCTATTGGCCGAACTGTCACATCTCCATGGTTCGTTTGGACGACCCCCGTCAGTCGAACGGGGCCCTTTGGTCGCGCGAATCAAGCGTTCGGTTCGGGACCTAGTTTGACCGGGGGGCGGCTGCGAGCTAGCGTCTGCGGGAGTGGGGCGCTTCGCATGGGGGACAGCCGCTCTGACCGCGGCCATCGGCCTCGTCGTGATGCCCTCGGCTGCGCAGTCCGAGCAGGCCACGGCCGGGGTCGGCCTGAGCGACAGCGCCGCGGCGCTCGTGTGCACGCT
>JAFAWR010000153.1 GCA_019241635.1 Solirubrobacterales bacterium | reverse complement strand
GCGAGGATCGTGATCCTCAGCGTGCCCTTCCGCAATCAATCCGAGACCCTCACCAACCTCAAGACGGTGCTCACGCCCGAGCACCTGCTCGTTGACGCCACCGTCCCGCTGGCCGCCGCGGTGAGCGGCAAGGCCACCCGGACGCTCGGGGTTTGGCAGGGCTCGGCCGCCCAGCAGGCCCAGGAGATGGCTCCCGAAGGAGTCCGCGTGGTGTCGGCGTTTCACACGGTCAGCGCCGCGCTCCTCGCCGACCTCGATCACGAGCTCGATGAGGACGTTCTGATCTGCGGCGACCGCAAGGCGGACAAGGCGGAGGTGGCCGGCCTCGTGGGCGCGATCGACGGACTCCGCCCGGTCGACTGCGGCCCGCTCGAGATGGCCCGCATCGTCGAGCAACTCACGCCGCTGATCATCTCGATCAACGTGCGCAACAAGGTCCGCGCCGGGATCCGGATCACCGGCCTGCCCAACCCGTGATCCCCGCGCCGACCACGCCGTGATCACCGGCCTGCCCAACCCGTGAGCGGACCGGTCGTGGTCCTGGCCGGCGGGACCGGCGGGGCGAAGCTCGCCCGCGGCATGCTCGACGTAGTCGGTCCGGACTCGCTGACCGTCATCGCCAACACGGGCGACGACATCGAGATCTACGGCGCGTATGTCTCGCCCGACCCGGATCTGGTGACGTTCTGGCTGGCCGATCGGATCCACGACCGGGGTTGGGGCCTGGCCGGGGACACCTTCCAGGTCATGGACGGCCTGAAGGCGATCGACGTCGAGGTGTGGTTCAACCTGGGCGACCAGGACCTGGCGATCGGCCTCGAGCGGGCCCGCCGCCTCCAGCAGGGCGCGCGACCCACCGAAGCGCACGCCACGATCGCCAAAGCCCTGAACGTCCAGGCGACCATCCTGCCGATGGCCGATGAGCCCGTCCGCACCAAGGTCCTGGCGGACGACCGCTGGTGGCCGTTTCAGGAGTACATGATCAAGGCGGGCGGGGCGAGCGCCACCAGCCACCGGGTGCAGGACGTCGAGTTTCACGGCGCGCGCAACGCGCGTCCTACCCCCGAGGTCCTGAACGCGATCGCCACCGCCCGGGCCATCGTCATCGGTCCCTCCAATCCGGTGATCTCGATAGCCCCCATCCTGGCCGTGAACGGGATGCGCGCCGCGCTGCACGAAACCAGCGCACCAGTGGTCGCGGTAAGCCCGCTGGTGAAGGGCGAGGTGGTGAAGGGCCCCACCGCGGCGTTCATGGACTTCACGGGCCTCCCGGTGAGCAACGACGGGATCGCCGCCTACTACGACGGTCTGACCGACGGCCTGGTCGCCGACCAGAGGACAGCCGGACTGCCCACGCTCGAGACCGACGTCCTGATGGCCACCCCGGAGGACCGCCGGCGCGTTGCCGAGGAGACGCTGAAGTTCGCCCTGGCACTCGGATAGCGTTCTCGAGCCATGCGGACGGTGGCGATCCTGCCCATCAAGAGCTTCGACCAGGCCAAGCAGCGCCTGCGCCACGAGCTGGCCGCGCACGACCGGCGCGCGCTGGTCGAGGCGATGTTCGCCGACGCGCTCGTCGCGCTCGGGCGGGTCTCGAGCCTCGAGCAGATCGTCGTGGTCAGCGGCGACCGGGTGGCCCAGCGCATCGCCGTCGGGTACGGAGCCGAGGTCGTCGAGGACGATGAGCGAGGCCACAACAACGCCGCCGCCGCCGGGATCGCGACCCTCGCCAAGAACGGCGTGGAGCGCGCGCTGCTCGTGCCGGGTGACTGCCCCCTGCTCTCGGCAAACGACCTGAACATCCTCCTGACCCATCCCGCCCAGGAGCGCTCGGCTCTGATCGTCCCCGACCGTCACGGCACGGGGACCAACGCACTGCTGCTCACGCCACCGGACGTGCTCAGCCCGAGCTTCGGCCCCGACAGCTGCCGCCGGCACCTCGCGGATGCCGAGGCCGCCGGCGTCCCGGCCGACGTCGTGGAGCTCGACTCGCTCGCGCTCGACGTCGACACGCCCGATGACCTCGACGCGCTCCGCCGGACGCTGGCGGGCACACACGGCGGCGCGGCCCACACCCGGGGCATGCTCAATCAGCTGATGCGAGCGCAGGCCTCGTAGCCTCCGGCATGCTGACCGTCACAGCCCTCGAGGGCCTGCCCGAGGTCACCCCGGGCGACGACCTCGCCGAGCTGATCGCCAATCGACTCGTCGACCAACAGCAGGCGATCGAGCCAGGCGACGTCCTCGTGATCGCCCACAAGATCGTCTCGAAGGCCGAGGGCCGCATCCGCCACCTCGGAACCGTCGACCCCGACCAAGCCGCCCGCGAGCTCGCCAACACCCTCGGCAAGGATCCTCGGCACGTCCAGGTGATCCTCGATGAATCGCGCGAGGTCCTCCGCGCCGAACGCGGCGTGCTGATCTGCGTGACCCGCCACGGCTTCGTGTGTGCCAACGCCGGCGTCGACGCCTCGAATGTCCCCGGCGCCGACACCGTGGTCCTGCTGCCCGAGAACCCCGACCGGTCGGCCCGCAACCTCAGAGCTCAACTCAAGCACCACACCGGCACCGCTCCGGCGGTCATCGTCACCGACTCGTTTGGCCGCGCCTGGCGCCATGGTCAGGTCGACATCGCGATCGGCTGCGCCGGGCTGCAACCCATCGAGGATTGGCGCGGCCGCACCGACGCCACGGATCGTCCCCTCAAAGCCACGGCGATCGCCATCGCCGACGAGCTGGCCGCCGCGGCGGACCTCGCCCGCACCAAGGATGGCTCGCTGCCGCTAATCGTGATCCGCGGCGCGGACCGCCACGTCACCGCCGAGGACGGCCCCGGCGCCGCGGCGCTGATCCGACCGGAGGCGCAGGACCTGTTCAGGTGACCGTGCGCGTGGCCGCGCAGGCGGGCGCGTGGCGACCAGGACCGCGGCGAGCACGACCGCGACCCCGACGAGCTGGACGCCGTCGGGGGACTCGCCCAGGATGAGCGCCGCCAGGCCGACCGACCCGACCGGCTGGACGGCCAGGATCAGCGATGTGATCGCGGCCGGGAGACGCGGCAACGAGGCGCCGATGAGCAGCCACCCGATCACCTGCGAGGTCAACGCGAGCACGATCAACCACCCCACGCCCGGCCATCCCGGCGTCAGATTGGCATCGCCCACGATCAAACCCGCGATCACACACGCGACCGTGGCCGTGGCGGTCGCGTCGAACAGGGGCCCGGCCACTCGCCGCAGATCCGATCCGCCACGGCGCAGCAGCAACAGGAAGCCGACATAGGCCACGCCGGCGGCCAGACCGAACAGCGCGCCCCGCAACGGCGCGCGGCCGTAGGCGCCGTGCTGGAGCGCGCCGGAGATCAGCACCACGCCGATCAGCGCGATCGGCAGCGCCGCCAGCACGCGCCGGCCCGGCTTCTCGCCCAGCAGAGCCCAGGCCACTAACGGAACCAGCACCACCTGGATGTTCGCCAGCACCGTGGCGAGGCCCGCGCCGACGTCCTCGATCGAGTGATGCCAGAGGATCAGGTCGGCGGCGAAGAACACACCCGCCGCCACCAGCACCCGACGCTCTGCCCACGAACGCCGACCGAACCGCCGGTCCTCCAATCCAGCCAGCAGGCCCAGCACGGGCAGGGCGAACAGACAGCGGAAGATCGCCGCGGTCGACGGAGAGGCGTGGCTGAGCCGCACCAGGATGCTCGAGAACGCGATCGTCGCGGCGCCCAGCAGCCCGCACGCGCGGACCACGCGATCATCAGCCAGCCAACGCTCCACGACACCCACGTTAGACCCCGGCCGAGCGCCGGAATGTCCAGGCTTACGACTGAGCCGGTGCCCCGATGGCGTGAAATCCGCCGTCGACGTGGACGATCTCGCCGCTGATCCCCCGGGCCAGATCGGAGAGCAGGAAGCAGATCGTGTCGGCCACCGGCCCGGGGTCCTCGATGTTCCACCCCAGAGGCGCCTGCTCGCGCCACAGCGAAGCCAGCTGCTCGAACCCGGGGATGCCGCGCGCGGCCACCGTACCCAGAGGACCCGCCGATACCAGGTTCACCCGGATCCCCCGCGGTCCCAGGTCCCGCGCCAGATACCGGGACACCGACTCGAGCGCGGCCTTGGCCACCCCCATCCAGTCGTAGATCGGCCACGCCACGGTGGCGTCGAAGTCCATGCCGACGACGCTCCCCCCGGCGTCCATCAGAGGCTCCACGGCAGCCGCCAGCGCCTTGAACGAGAACGCGCTGGTCTGAAACGCCGCGCCCGCGCTCTCGGCCGGCGCAGTCATGAACCGGCCGCCCAATGCGTCCTCGGGCGCGAACGCGATCGCGTGAAGGACGCCGTCGACGCCTCCCCACCGCTCCCGCAACGACTCGGTCAGCGCCTCCAGATCATCGACACGATTCACATCGAGCTCGAGGACATCGGCCGGCTCCGGAAGCCGCGCCGCGGCCCGCTCCGTCATCCGCCGCGCTCGGCCGAAGCTGGTCAGCACGATCGACGCCCCCTCCCGCTGCGCCTGCTCGGCGACGTGGAAGGCGATCGAGTCCTTGGTGATGACGCCGGTGATCAGCAGCCGCTTGCCGGCGAGCAGCCCGGCCACTACCGCCCGCCCGTCAGCGTC
>JAFAWR010000350.1 GCA_019241635.1 Solirubrobacterales bacterium | reverse complement strand
CGACGAGGACACGATGATCCGCATCGACATGTCGGAGTACATGGAGAAGCACGCGGTCTCGCGTCTGGTCGGATCGCCTCCGGGCTACATCGGCTACGACGAGGGCGGTCAGCTGACCGAGGCCGTGCGGCGCAAGCCCTACAGCGTGCTGCTGCTGGATGAGATCGAGAAGGCCCACCCCGACGTGTTCAACATCCTGCTCCAGATCCTGGAGGACGGACGGCTCACGGACGCGCAGGGACGGACGGTCGATTTCCGCCACTGCATCGTGATCATGACCTCGAACATCGGCGCCTCTGAGATCGCCCGCAACACCCCGCTCGGGTTCGCGGTGTCCGACGACGAGACCGGCATCACCTACGACGACATGAAGACCCGGATCACGGGCGAGCTCAAGAAGGTGTTCCGGCCCGAGTTCCTCAACCGCATCGACGAGGTCATCGTCTTCCACAAGCTGACCAAGGACGAGATCAAGGAGATCGTCGACCTGCTGCTGCGGCGGATCCGCCACTCGATGGCCGAGCGCGAGCTCCAGCTCGAGCTCTCCGAGCCGGCCAAGGACATGCTCGTCGACAAGGGCTGGGATCCCTCCATGGGCGCCCGACCGTTGCGCCGGGCGATCCAGCGCTACGTCGAGGACCCGCTGGCCGACTTCGTCCTGCGCTCGCAGGTGGCTTCCGGCTCGACCGTCATGGTCGACTGGCCGCTCGGCGAGGATGGCGAGCCGGAGTCCGGGTCGGACACCGAGGTCAAGCTCACCGTGATCGAGCCCGCCCCGAAGCCGCAGCCGGTGGCCGTCGGCGCCGGCGAGGGTGGCGAGGGCGCCGACGAGCCCACCCCGGACGAGCCGGTCCCCTCGGACGACACGCCCGAGACCGAGTAGCGGCTGGCGCAGCTTTCCGTCGGGCGTGCGGCGTAGCCTCGGCTGCGTGCCGCGATCAACGTCAGTCCACGTCTGCTCGGCCTGCGGCCACGAGAGTCCCCGCTGGGCCGGGCAGTGCCCCGGCTGCGGGGAGTGGAACACGCTCGTCGAGCAGGTGCGCCGCCCGGCCGCGGCGGGACGCGGGCGCGGTGGCGGGTCGGGGGCCGCGCGGTCAGGCGGCGGGACGCCGGCCCGGCCGGTGGCGCTCCGCGACGTCGTCGCGGCCGAGCGCGAGCGCCTGAGCACGGGGATCGGCGAGCTCGACAACGTGCTCGGCGGCGGGATCGTCCCCGGATCGCTGGTCCTACTCGGCGGCTCTCCGGGGATCGGCAAGTCCACGCTGACCACGATGGTGCTGGCCAACCTGCACGAGGCCGGCCGGCGCACCCTGTACGTCTCGGCCGAGGAGTCGGCGGCCCAGATCCGGCTGCGGGCCGAGCGGCTGAGCGTCGGCGCGCTGGGCATTCCGGTGATCGCCGAGACCGACCTGGACAGCGTGCTGGCCACGCTGGAGGCCGAGCGCCCCGAGGTGTGCGTGATCGACTCGGTCCAGACGCTGCACACGATGGAGCTCTCGAGCGCCGCCGGATCGGTGGCGCAGGTGCGCGAGGTGGCCGCAGCCGTGATGCGGGTGGCCAAGGCGCTCGAGATCGCGGTGCTCCTGGTCGGCCACGTGACCAAGGACGGCGCGCTGGCCGGGCCGCGGGTGCTGGAGCACCTGGTCGACTGCGTGCTCCAGTTCGAGGGCGAGCGCGAGCGGACCTACCGGACCGTGCGGGCGGTCAAGAACCGCTTCGGCTCGACCAACGAGGCCGGCGTGTTCGAGATGCGCGACGACGGGCTGGTCGAGGTGCTGGACGCCTCCGCGCGGTTCGTGGGGGAGGCCACCCGGGCGCCGGGCAGCGTCGTCCTGTGCGCCATCGAGGGCTCCCGGCCGCTCCTGGTCGAGGTTCAGGCGCTGGTTTCGAGCTCCGAGCTGGTGCCGCCGCGCCGCGTGGCCTCGGGCATCGACCGCAACCGCCTGGCGCTGGTGCTGGCCGTCCTGGGCCGGCACGCCGGCATCGGAGCGGGGAGCGCCGACGTGTTCGTCAATGTCGTCGGAGGCATCCGGGTGGACGAGCCCGGCGCCGATCTGGCCGTCGCCCTGGCCGTGGCCAGCGCCGTGCGCGGCGTGGCCCTGGGCAGCGGCGATGGACAGCCGTTGGCCTGTTTCGGCGAGCTCGGCCTGACCGGGGAGCTTCGTTCGGTCGCCCACGCCGACCGGCGCCTGGCCGAGGCGGCCAAGTTCGGTCTGAGCCCGGTGGTCGAGCCCGGCGCCCACCGCACGCTGCGCTCGGCGATCGCCACGGCCCTCAAGGCTTACGACCGAACCGCTCTGGCCGCGTAATCGCGCGGCATCGCCGCCGCGAACGCCCGGTATGGGGGGTCCGTCACGCACCGGAGGCGCTCGCGCGAAGCGCACGGCGCCTTCGGGGTGTGACGGACCCCCGCATACCGCGGTAAAATCCAACCCGATGCCGCCGCGTTCCGGGGAAGAGCTCAAGGGAGAGCTCGAATCTCGACAGGATTCGCGACTGGTCAGGGCGCTCGAGATGGTCGCCCCCGGAACGGCGCTCCGGGAGGGGGTCGACAACATCCTGCACGCCCGGACGGGCGGTCTGATCGTGATCGGAGACGCCGACGAGCTGGCCTTCCTGTTCTCGGGCGGGATCAAGCTCGATCTCGAGTACTCGCCGGCGCTGCTCTACGAGCTGGCCAAGATGGACGGCGCGATCGTCCTGAGCTCGAACGCGACCAAGATCGCCCAGGTCAACGTGCAGTTGACGCCCGATCCAACCATTCTCACGTTTGAGACCGGTACCCGCCACCGCACCGCCGAGCGCGTGTCCAAGCAGACCGATGCGCTGGTCGTGGCGATCTCCGAGCGCCGCGAGGTGGTCTCGCTGTACGTCGACGGGGTCAAGTACATCCTCGAGGACATCCCCGTGGTGCTGGCCAAGGCCAACCAGGCGCTGGCCACCCTCGACAAGTACCGCAGCCGGCTCGACCAGGTCTCGACCCGGTTGACCGCGCTCGAGTTCGAGGGCGGGGCGACGCTCCACGACGCGCTCACCGTGCTCCAGCGAGCCGAGCTGGTGACCAGGATGGCGGTGGAGATCGAGCGCTACATCGTCGAGCTGGGCACCGAAGGCCGGCTGATCGAGATGCAGCTGGACGAGACGATGGTGGGCGTGTCGGCCGACAAGGCCGCGCTCGTCCACGACTACTTGATGGAGGACACCGACGAGACGTTCGCGGCGGCGTTCGATCAGCTCGTGCGCCTACCCAACCAGGATCTGCTGGATTTTGGGCGCCTGGCGGAGCTGCTCGGCTACGACCGCAAGCTGAACACCCTCGACTACCCGACCTCGCCGCGAGGCTTCCGCATCCTGGGGCGGATACCCCGCCTTCCCAAGCTGGTCGTGCAGCGGATCGTGAGCGAGTTCGGCGGGCTCGAGGAATTGCTGGCCGCCACCGATGGCGAGCTGGAGACCGTCGACGGAGTCGGCGAGATCCGGGCGAAGGACATCCGCGAGGGCCTTCGCCGCCAGCAGGAGATCAATCTGGTGGATCGGTACCTGCAAACGTGACGACCACCCAGACACGTAGTTCTCATGGGAGTGAAAACCGGGTGCGGTCTACTGACCCCGCCCGTTCCGGAAAGAGGAGGACACCATCACAGAGCTAATGGAAGAGCACCTGGAGGACCTCGAGCTCATCGAGGAAGTAGTGCACATCGAGTTCGAGATCGGCGACAACGTCGTGTATCCACATCACGGGGCGGGAAAGGTCATCAAGAAGGAGCTCAAGGACGTTCTCGGCGAGCGGCGCGAGTACCTCACGATCAAGATCCTGCACAACGACATGACCGTGATGGTCCCGACCGAGAACGCCGCCCTGGCTGGTCTGCGGCGCGTGATCGACGAGGAGACGGTCCAGAAGGTCCTCGCGGTGCTCCAGGACGAGTGCTCCGAGATGCCCAAGAACTGGAACCGCCGCTTCAAGTACAACCGCGACAAGATCAAGACGGGCGACATCTACGAGCTGGCTGAAGTCGTTCGCAACCTCGCCATCCGCGAAGCCCAGAAGGGGCTGTCCACCGGCGAGAAGCAGATGTTCACGCGGGCCAAGAAGATCCTCGCCTCCGAGCTCATGTACGCGCTCGAGATGGACGAGGACGAGGTCGAGGAGCACCTCCAGGGTCTCCTGCTCGAGTCCTACAACGGCAAGAACGGCAAGAGCCGAAAGGTCACCGTCACCGCCGAATAGGCGACCGCGCCAAGCGAATGGCGGTCGCGTTGATCGTGGCCGCAGGCCGTGGGCAGCGCCTTGGGTCCAGTAGGCCCAAGGCGCTTGTCATGTTGGGAGGCCGGCCGATGCTCGAGTGGAGCGTGGAGGCGCTGCGCTCGGTGCCTTCGGTCGAGCAGATCGTGGTCGCGTTGCCCGCCTCCGACCTGGACGGCGCGCCCGATGGGACGCTCGCGGTGGCCGGCGGGGCGGTGCGCTCCGAGTCGGTCCGCGAGGCGCTCCGCGCCTGCCCGTCCGGCGATCCGGTGATCGTGCACGACGCGGCCCGGCCGCTCGCGCCGGCGCGGTTGTTCGAGCGCGCGCTCGAGCAGCTGGAGCGCTCGGGCGCGGACGCGGTGGTGGCCGCCGCGCCGGTCTCGGACACGATCAAGGAGGTGGACGGCGCCGGTGGCCGCAGGGTGAGCCGAACCCTCGATCGCGCCCGTCTGTGGGCGGTGCAGACGCCCCAGGTGTTCCAGCGCGCGGCGTTGGAGCGCGCGCTCCTGGACGCGGGCGTCGATGTGCTCGCGTCCGCGACCGACGATGCCTGGCTGGTCGAGCAGGCCGGCGGCGCGGTCGAGGTCGTGGAGTCCTCGCCGGCCAACCTGAAGATCACCACGCCGACCGATCTGACCCTGGCCGAGCTCCTGCTGGCGGAGGCGCGGGTTTGATCGCCCGGCCAGAGGACCGGGGCATGGTCACGACCGGGCTCGGCTACGACTGCCATCGCTTTGCGCCCGGCCGGCGTCTCGTGCTGGGCGGCGTCGAGCTCGCCCACGACCGCGGTCTGGCCGGGCATTCGGACGCCGACGTGCTCACTCACGCGATCGTCGACGCCCTGCTCGGGGCCGGGGCCCTGGGCGATATCGGCGAGCACTTCCCCGACACCGACGAGCGCTACCGCGACGCGGACTCCCTCGACCTGCTCCGGACCACCGTGGCCATGCTCACCCACCGCGGGATGGCGATCCTGCATGTCGACGCCACCGTGGTGATCGAGCGTCCGCACGTCGCGCCGGTCCGGGAGGAGATCCGGCGGACCCTGGCCGAGGCGATCGGCATCTCGTTCGAGCACGTGAGCGTCAAGGCCACCCGCGGAGAGGGCATGGGCTTCGTCGGTCGCGAGGAGGGCGTGGCTGCGCTGGCCATTGCCACGGTCGAGCGATGAACCGGCTGGAGCGCCTGAGCGTGCTCGAGCTCGCCAGGCTACTGCGAGCGGCTGCGCGCCGAGCTGGAAGACGGAGCCCGGCCAGCCGCGGTCACGGTCACGCAGGGCGACGCCACCGCGCTTCCATATCCCGACGGCCGGTTCTCGGCCGTGCTCTGCTTCACCATGCTCCACCACATCCCGACGCCGGGCCAGCAGGACCGCGCGTTCGCCGAGATCGCCCGGGTGCTGCGACCCGGCGGGACGTTCGCGGGCACCGACAGCCTCGGCACCGGCTGGCTGTTCAGGGCCATCCACATCGGCGACACGCTGAACCTGGTCGACCCGGACGGGCTCCCGGCGCGGCTCGAGGTGGCCGGGCTGGCCGTGCGCGAGGTCAAACGGGGCGGCCGGTCGTTCCGCTGGACGGCGGAGAAGCGCTCAGAAGACGCGTAGAGCGGCCGCTTGCGCGGCCGCTCCACACGATTACGGGCGAGCGCTTGATGCGCTCCTAGGTCAGTCGATTACCGGTCGCGGTCGCGTCCGCCGACCTGGATCCACTGGGCGTACACCGGTCCGGCGCCTTCGCCTGGATAGGCGGAGCCGACCCCGCTGAACAGCACGGCGGTCACCCGGTAGAAGCCCGGATGCCGGTAGGTGTGGGTCGGGTCCGGGCCATTGCCGGTCGTGCCGTCGCCGAACTCCCACATGTAGTTGATCACCGGCTGGCCGCTGACCGTGGTGAGCGCGCTGAAGTGCACGGTCCGGTCACCGCCCCAGCCCCAGTCACCACGATCACGCGAGACGGTGAACGCGGGCTGGAATCCGTTCTGCCCGGTGAACACGATCCCGCCGGTGCCGGAGGACAGCCCGTCGGCTCTGAACACCGTCACCCCGGTCGAGTATGCGCCCGGAGCCGGGAATGCATACGAGAACGTGGGTGTGGCCGTCTGGACGGTCGGAGCGTTGAGCACGGCGTTCATCTGCCAGCTGTACTCGAACGCGCCGCCCGGCACGAACGAGCGGCTGGCGTCGAACGTCATGTTGGTCCCGGGACCGGCCGTGGCCGTCGCCCGGGCGATCGGCAGGGGCCTCGGGAGCGTCACTCGCTGCACGCAGCTGTGGGTGTAGTTGCTCCACATCTCCTGGTACCAGTACTCATGTCCGTTGATCACCTGGTTGTACGGCGAGCCGTCGGGGGCGGTGCCGAGCGGGGTGCCCATCTGGCCGAACTCGCACTCGTCGCCGACCTCTTGGCCCTGACTCGGGCCTGCCCCGTTGGTCCAGGCGTCGTTGGGTAGCGGGTCGGTCACCGACTCGTTGTGCTCGTGGGCAAGTCCGCCGTTGATCTCGCCGTCCGAGATCAGGTTGTTCGGGTTGTGCCCGTCCTGGCAATCCGGATTGGTGGCGTCAAACGGCATCTCGGCGTAGAGCACCATCGTCGGCGTGGCCGTGTTCTGGTGATACGCGCAGTACGCCGCGATGGTCGGCGGCTCTCCGGCCGAGCATCCGCCATACGCCGGATTGTCGTTCGGATTGGCTGTGAAGCAGCTCTCGACGTGCGGCGGGGTCAGCAGGTAGTACTCGTGGCTGAGATCCGCCGGGAGGTGATGACTGGTCACGAAGTTCGCGATCTCCGTCTGGATCTGGGGATCGGTCAGGCAGTTGGTCACCACACCGGTGGGGCCGGTCCCGCCAACCGGACACTGAGTCGGCGGATACGGGTCGGTGTCGACCAGGACGCCGCCGAAGTGCACGTCGTACTTCGCCACCGCGCCGGTCACGTCGTTGTACTGCGGGTCGACCGAGTCGACGTTCTGGTTCCCGCCGCTGTCGTGCTGCAGATCGCTGAAGTAACGGGCGATGCCGTACGTGAATCCCTGCGGGTAGGCCCCCAGGCCCCCCGGGCTCCACATCAGCATGTAGTCGGTGTTCGACGGCATGATCGGGCCGCCGTTGTAGTCCATGTTGTTCAGCGTGACGTCGAACGGCCGCAGCCTGGCCAGCGCTTTTCTGGCTTGCTGGGTTTGCAGCGGCATGTACGACACCGTCTGCCCGTTCGGCAGCACCTTGATGATCGCCGACGCGCTCGACGCGGCGATGGCCGAGACCCCCAAGGTCCCGGCAAGGACCAGCATCATCAGCAGCCGTCGCTGACGAACCGTCATATGCACTCCTCCTGTGTGGTGTTTGTGCGGCCCCACGCAGACCGGCTTGGATCTCTCCCGGCGTCAGAGCCTATCGGTTCTGTCCAGGTGATTTGTGGCCGGCTGGTTCTACGCCCTGGCCGCGCGCCGTCGAGCGGCCGCGCGCAACTGCTCATGCTCGACCAGCCGGCCAAGCTGCGCCAGCGAGCGGCGCACGTGGGCGGCCACCATGGGGGCGGCGATCCGCTCGGCCACCCAGCCGCTCAGCCCGGCCCCGGCCACCACGTAGGCCAGGCGAAGCTCGACCCGGGTGCGGCCGCCGGGAGCCGTCCGCAGCCGCCAGCGACCGCGGTGGTCGAGTCCGGTCACCGACGTCCAGGCGAAGTCGCACGGCTCATCGAACTCGACGACCTCGACCAGCCCCCCCACCTCGGCGGCGCCGACCCGGAACAGCATCCGGTAGCGGGCGCCGAGGCCGGTGGGGCGATCGCTCAGGACCTCCCACCGGGTAATGCCGGACATGTAGCCGAGGACGCGCTCGGGATCGGTGACGATCGCCCACACATCCTCGATCGGCGCGGCCAGCACGGTGTCGGCGCCGACCCTCATCCGATCACCGGGAAGCGGCGCTCGGCGGCGAGCGCATCGAGGGCGTCCTGCATGACTGCGAGCACGTGGTCGTAGGCGTCGTCGAGGTCGGGGTCGGGGCCGAACTCGGCCCGCAGGTCGATCGCCGGCAGCGTCTCGATGGTGATCTTGGCGGGCAGGGGGATATGCCCGAAGTCCCCGATGTTCACGATCCAGGGCAGCGAGATCGAGATCGGGAGCACCTTCAGCCGGAGCACCCGGTCGAGGTACAGCAGGCGGGCCAGGCGCTCGCCCCGGGTGAGGAACAGCGCGGTCTCCTGGCCTCCGATGGCCACCACCGGCACGATCGGTACGTCCTGCTCGAGGGCCAGTCGCAGGAACCCCTTGCGGCCGCCGAAGTCGACCCGGCCCGACTCCCAGCTCGGGCGGTGGACCTCGTAGTCGCCGCCCGGGTAGACGAGCAGGGCCGCGCCGGAGGACAGTGCCTTGCGGGCGTTCTCGGGCGAGGCGGCCACGGTTCCGAACTTGCGCAACCAGCTCAGCCCGGGCAGCGAGAGCACCAGGTTGTGGGCGAGCTGGTAGAACGGCCGCTCGACGCCGAAATAGGTGCTGAAGGCCACGGTGAACACCATCGTGTCGGGCAGCATGTTCCCGCCGGAGTGGTTGCCGACGAGCAGCACGGGTCCGTCGTCGGGGACGTTGCCGAGCCCCCGCACCTCGCCCCGGAACCACAGGCTCGAGAAGAGCCAGAACAGCGGCAGCTGCTCGCGGATGTAGTCGGGATCGCGCTCGTCGAGGTCGGCCCGCGGGATGCGCCGTCCGACCACGCCGGCCAGCTCCCGCCAGGCGCGGCCGAGTAGCGAGGGCGATGCGGGTGGGTCCTGCCGAGGGGGCGCGTCGCCGGGCTCGTGACCGTTGCGGCTGGGGGACCTGGTCGCGTGGGCCTGGCTCATGCTCCGAAGACTGCCAGGCTCAGGCCGCCTCCGCGCCGGCAGCGAGCGTCCTCAGGCTGCCTCCGCGCCGGCAGCGAGCGTCCTCACGCTCCCCTCGGTCCGCTCGGTCCGGGCGAAGAAGTCGAGCAGCAGCCGGTTGGTCTCCTCCGGTCGCTCGACCTGCGGCACGTGCCCACTCCGCTCGAGCGTGACCTGCTCGGCCTGCGGCAGCCACTTGCGCACATGGGGCGAGAACGCCGCGGGCACGAGCCAGTCGTGGCTTCCCCACACGAACAGGGCGGGAGGCTGGAGCTCGGCCAGGCGGCGATAGAACCCGCTGCGCCCGAACGGCGCCTCCAGGTAGATGTTGCGCGCGCTGGCCAGCAGCGCGTAGCGCGCTCCGGCGGTGTGGTAGATCCGCTGGAACTCGTCGACGACCAGGTCGAGCACGGCCGGGTCGATCAGGTCGCGGTCGCAGAACAGCGACCAGAACTGCGCGGCGACCGTGGAGCGGCGAAGCCCGTGCGGCAACAGGCCGAACTCGGGGCGGAGCATCCGCACGATCGGGTGAAGGCCGCGCTTGAGCCAGGCCACCGCGGGACACAGCAACCCGAGCGCGCGGATCCGCTCGGGCGCCACCAGCCCGAGCTCGATGGCGATCCGGCCGCCCATCGAGTTGCCGACCACGTGGGTCCGGTCGACCTCGAGCTGATCGAGCAGGCCGAGCATGATCTCGGCAAACCAGCGCGCGTTATAGGCGCCGAGCGTCGGCTTGCCCGAGGAGCCGAACCCGGGCAGGTCGGGCGCGTGCACGCGATAGGAGCGGCTGAGCTCGGCGGCGGTCTCGAACAGCGAGGCCCGGGTCCCGCCCAGCCCGTGGAGCAGCAGTACGTCCGGTCCCTGGCCCATGGTGAGGGTGGAGATGCGGTGGCGCCCGACCGGGATGTCGTGGATCTCGAGCAGCGGGGGGCGCCCCCCGGGGAGCCGGAACATCCCCTCGAAGGCGATCGCCTGATCCAGGTTGCCGCGGACCGCGAGGAGGCGCCGCTGGAACGCGTCCACGCCGGAGAACTCGCCGCGCCGGAGCGCCATCCAGGTGTCGGAGTCGGTCGACATGGTCACGTCGGGGCGGCGGCGGGTCCCGCCCTTGCGGGCCCGGGCAGCGCGGCTCGTGCAGCGGACCTCCCAGGTACGCCCGAGGTCGCCGAGTGTGATCTGGTAGGTCGCGTCGAAGCCGGGATCGGCGCCCAGGTAGCGCTCCGGGAGCGTGCAGAAGGCCTCGTCGACCATCCTCAACCGCTCGCTGCGCTCAGGCCTCCCAGCCACGGCCGGCACCCTACCGTCCGCTCCGGCCGAATTCGCCGGCTATCGCTAGGGTTGCCGCACCGTGGGAAGAACCATTTCCCTGCACGACACGCGAACCGGCCAGGTGACGGCCGTGCAGCCGCGCCCGGGTGATCGGGTGGGCATCTACGCCTGCGGCCCGACCGTGTACGGCCGGATCCACGTGGGCAACGCCCGTCCCTACGTGGTCTTCTCGTTGCTCAAACGCCTGTTCGTCCATGAGGGCTACAACGTCACGTTCGTTACGAACATAACGGACGTCAACGACAAGATTTATGCGGCGGCCCAGACCGCGGGGGTGCCGAGTGAGCGGCTGGCCGAGGACATGATCGAGGCCTACGTGGCCGATACCGACCGCCTCGGTCTCGGCCGGCCCGACCACGAGCCCCTGGCCAGCGCGACGATCCCCGAGATTGTCGAGCTGATCGAGATGCTGATCGAGGGCGGGCATGCCTATGCGGTCCAGGGCGATGTGTACTTCTCGGTCCGCAGCTACCCGGAATATGGTGAGTTGTCTCACCGCGACCTCGATGAACTCGACCAGGGCGAGGGGGTCGAGGGGGCGGAGCGCAAGCGCGACCCGGCCGACTTCGCGCTGTGGAAGGCCCAGAAGCCGGGGGAGGACACGGCGTGGGACGCGCCGTGGGGACGGGGCAGGCCGGGCTGGCACATCGAGTGCTCGGCCATGGCCGAGAAGCTGCTCGGCGTCGGCTTCGAGATCCACGGCGGCGGGGTCGACCTGATCTTCCCCCACCACGAGAACGAGGCGGCCCAGACCCGCGCCGCGCGCCGCGCCCCGCTGGCCCGCCTGTGGGTCCACAACGGGATGATCCGGCTCGCCGAGGAGAAGATGTCCAAGTCGGTGGGGAACATCTTCCTGCTCCATCAGGCGCTCGACGCCCATGGGCGCGACGCCCTGATCATGTACTTCTGCGCCAGCGACTACCGCAAGCCGGTGGAGTTCGACGACGAGCGCCTCGAGGTGGCCCGCGCCGGGGTCGAGCGGATCCGCGAGGCCGCGCGTCGCCTCGTCCGCGGTCCCTCACCCGACTGGTCAGCCCCGCTCCACCAGCGCTTCTTCGACGCGCTGGCCGACGACTTCAAGACGCCCGAGGCGCTCGCCGCGGCGTTCGACTGGGTGCGCGAGGCCAACCGGGCGCCGGCCGGCTCGGGCGACGCCGACCTGCGCGACATGCTCTCGGTGCTCGGGCTCGAGAACCTGCTCGACATAGCCGACGCGGAGGCGCCGGCAGAGGTACAAGAGCTGTTGCAGGCCCGGGAAGCGGCCCGCGCCGCGCGCGACTACGCCGAGGCGGACCGCCTGCGCGACGAGATCCGCACCCACGGTTGGGAAGTCCGCGACGGACCCGACGGTCCCGAGCTGCTCCAGGCTTGAGCGAGGATCCCTCAGAGCTGTAGCCGGGGGACGTTCCGCTTTCGGGTGCCTCGCGCCCGCCGCCGCTGGGACCCCGGCAAACCGTCGCCGGCGCACGGCACCCGCAAGGCGGGACGTCCCCCGGCACCCCGCTTGACATCCGAGCGGTGCTATGTCACCCTGCCGCCGGGAGAATAAGGGTGGAGTACAGCTTTAGGTTTGCTGACTCGCCCTGATTCAAGTTCATAATCGGCGCCACCGGGAGGGGTGCGCCACGACTTCGGACCTCGTCGCCTTCGGCGGGGTCGGGAAGGGATACTCGTGGCTCGGCTTTCCTCCTACTCCAACCCTCAACTACAGGTTGAGGATGGATATCTGATCGCGCTTGCCAAGCAGGGCAATGCCGCGGCATACGACTGCATCGTCCGTCGGTACTACGGATTCGTGCGCCTGAAGGCCTCTTCCTACTTCCTGGCCGGCGGCGACGCCGACGACCTCATCCAGGAGGGGCTGGTCGGGCTGTACAAGGCGGTCAGGGACTACCGGACCGATCGCGAGTCGAGCTTTCGCAACTTCGCCGAGCTCTGCATCACCCGCCAGATCATCACCGCGGTCAAGACCGCGACCCGCAACAAGCACACGCCGCTCAACCAGTACGTGTCGTTCTCGAGCTCGCCCACGGCGGCAGGCGATGGCGAGCCGACGCTCGAGGAGATCATCCCCGGCTCGCCCGTGCACGACCCGGTCAACCAGGTGATCAGCTCGGAGGAGCTCCGGGCGCTGGTCGCCTGCATCTCGACCGCGCTGTCAGAGCTCGAATCACGCGTGCTGGCGCTGTAC
>JAFAWR010000049.1 GCA_019241635.1 Solirubrobacterales bacterium | reverse complement strand
CCCGTGCTCAGGCTGAACGGAGCGAACACCGGCCTCAGCCAGCCGACCGGCGTCCTGACCGACGTCAACGGGGACGTGTTCGTCGCGAATCCCGGCAACAATTCGGTCACTGAGTATGCGCCCGAGGTCACCGGCAACGTGGCCCCGATAGCGACGCTCGCCGGGTCACAGACCGGCCTGAGCAAACCGCAGGATCTCGCGCTTGACGGCTCGGGGCGCCTGCTGATCACGAACCTGTCGGGGAGCGTCACCGAGTATGCGCCGGGCGCGCATGGCAACGCCGCACCGGTCGCGCGCATCGCCGGGAGCAGGACGCGACTGAAGCAACCCCACGGCATCGTCATCGATCCCACTGGAGACGTCCGTGTCACCAATGCCAACGGCACGGTGGATACGTACGCCCCCAACGCGAAGGGCAACGTCGCGCCGGTCACCCAGCTCACCGGCGGCGCGCTGACCAACCCTCAGGGCCTCAACTTCGATCCCTCCGGGCAGATGGTCGTGGCCGACGCCGGCCGCGGCCGAGTCGACACGTTCGCGGGAAGCGCTGGGGCCAACGGGCAGCCCACCAGGGTCCTGACGGGCGCGCCCGCGCTGCAAGCGCCCACCGGACTCGACCTGGACGAGCCAGGCGATATCTTCATCGCCGACACCGCGGCCAACCGCGTCCTCGAGTTCGGCCCCGGCAGTCAGAACGGGGCCTCCGCGATGACGGACATCGCCGGCCCGGACACCGGGCTTTCCCGACCGGCTTTCCTGTCCGAGCTGCCGCCCACACCGGCTCCGCACCTGCGCGTGTCGACGAGCAGGCGCCAGGCGCGCAAGCGCATCCTGGCCAATGGCATCGTGTTGGTGCTAAAGGCATCGGGAAGACTCGCCTTCCGCGGCGCGCCGGTTCTGATCAACGCGGTGGCGCGAGTGGGGCATGTAACCGTCGCGCAGACAAAGGCGGCGCCGCTGCGACCCGGCAAGTCGGTCCTGCGGCTGATCCAGACGCCCCGTGCGGCCCGCGTGCTGCCCCGCCACGGAACCAAGACCATTGTTGTGACTGTCACGGTCCGTGACGGCTCCGGGAGGCAGACCTACCGCATCACGGTCAAGTGCCGCGGCTGAGGTCCCTCGGACGCCGGAGCCGAGGGGTAGAGACTGTCGGAAACGGAGATATCTCGCACAAGGCCTGCACCGATGCCGCACGAGATCTCGACGAGTTCTAGACGCCCGCGCTCAGAGAGATTTCGTTAGCTCTCGCAGGATCGAGCCGAACTTCAGGAGGTCCCGCTCACTGAGGCGCGACGATGGACCGACGATGCCGATTGTCGCGAGAGGTCGGGTTCCGTCGAAGAGCACCGGCACCGCGACACCCGATACGCCCTCGACGAACTCCTCCTGCTCAAGCGCGAATCCCCTGTCGTGCGCCTCGGCGAGCTCCGCGAGCAGCTCCTTGCGGGACGTATGGGTTTGGGACGTGAGCTTCTTGAGTCGGAGCCGTGAGAGCATCGAACCACGCGCGTCTTCAGGCAGAGCACTCAACAAGGCCTTCCCGAAGGCTCCCGGGGGAATCGGAGACCGTCGCCCCACGGGCGAGAGGACGGAAAGGGGATGAGGACTGTCGTGGCGGGCGACGATCATGATCTCCCCGGCCTCCCAGTCCGGTTCGGCGAGGATGACCGTCTCGCCCGTAGCGTCTGCGATCGCATCTACGGCAGACGCGCAGCTACGTACGACGTCGAGATTCTGTCCCACGACCGCACCGAGCTCCATCAGTCGCGGGCCGAGACTGTATCGGCCGTCCTCCCCTTGGATCATGAAGCCGGCCATCACCAATGTCGAGGCGATTCGGTACGCGGTCGGCTTCGGCAGCGAAACACGCTGGGCCAGGTCGACCAGCGTCAGCTTGGGCGTTTCGAGCGAGAAGGCATTCAGGACAGCGCAAGCACGCTCGACGGCGCGGACCGGCTCGGCGCCAACCGTACGGGCTGGAGCTGCATCATTGGTGCTCGCACGCGAGGCCATCCCGCGATCGTACCCACGCCGGCCGCGGATCATCCCGCGGCTCCGCCCGTTCCCGGCGCGCCTTGCAGCGCAGGCTCGGCGCGCTCCTCGCCGAGATAGCTGGCGATCAGTAGGCTGCGGTCCCGGCGGAGCTCGTCGATCGGCCTCTCGAGCACGACTTCGCCGTGCGACATGACGTACCCGCGATGCGCGATCTCCAGTGCAAGCCGGACGTGCTGTTCGACGAGCAGGACGCCTGCGCCGGTCTCCTCGGCCACGCGGCGAACCGTTGGCAGCAGCCGCTCGACGATGACCGGCGCCAGACCGAGGCTGAGCTCGTCGATCAGGAGCAGGCGGGGACGTCGAGCAAGCGCCCGGGCCAGCGCCAACATCTGCTGCTCACCGCCCGAGAGCAGACCTGCCCGGCGGTCGCGGAGTTCGGCGAGCGCCGGGAAGTACGACAACGCGTGAGCGAAGTCCAAGCGCTCGCGCCCGTAAGCGAGCTTGAAGTGCTCGGCGACGGTCAGACCGAAGAAAACGCCCCGTCCTTCCGGGACATGCGCGAGCCCGCGTTGGGCGAGGCGGTGCGGTGCCAGGCGGCCGACGTCCTCGCCGGCGAATCGCACCGTCCCGGACATCGCAGGAAGGATCCGCGAGGAGACACGCAGAGTCGTGGTCTTCCCGGCGCCGTTAGCCCCGAGTAGCGCGACGATCTCTCCTGGCGCCACCGTCAGGTCGAGGTCTCGGATGACGGTCGCTCCGTCGTAGCCGGCGGTGACGCGTTGGAGCTCGAGGACGGGATGGTCCATCAGACCTCGGTCCCGATCGCCGATGCGCCAAGCGCGGCCCGGCTCTCCTCCGCAGCACCGCCGAGGTACGCCTCGACGACTTTCGGATCTCGGCGTACCGCTTCAGGCGGTCCGCTGGCGATCACGCGACCGAACTCGAGCACGACGACCCAGTCGCAAACGTCGAGGATCAGGCCCATATCGTGATCGACGAGCAGCATCGCGACACCGGTCTCGACCACGCGGCGAAGGCGCTGGCCGAGCAGCCCGCTCTCGGCCGTGTCGAGCCCGGCAGCCGGTTCGTCGAGACAAACGACTCGCGGCCCGGGGGCAAGGGCACGCGCCACACCAACGAGCTTGCGCTGGCCCTGGGTCAGCGCGTCCGCCGCGACGTCCCCAAGATCTCCGATGCCGAGGAGATCGAGGGTGGACTCGATTCCTGGTGGATCGGACTCCGCTCCGGTCAGCGCTTCCCAGACCAGGCGCCACATCGGACGCCGGTCCGCGGCGACTGCGAGGTTCTCGCGCACCGTCAGATCCTCGAACAACTCGGCCGCCTGCCACGTGCGCCCGAGCCCGGCCCGCGCGCGAGCGGCCGGTGTCAGCGCGGTGATATTGCTGCCCCCCAGCCACGTCTCACCGGTGGAACGGGCCAGGCCGCAGACGGCGTCGATCCAGGTGGTCTTGCCGGCGCCGTTGGGACCGATCAGACCGACGAGCTGACCCTCGGCGACTTGGACGTCCACGTGATCGAGCGCACTCACCCCGCCGTAGCTCACCGAGATGCCCCGTGTCTCGAGTACGGCGGTCACGAGTCTGCCCGTTGAAGGGTCCCATCGATCGCGGCGCGCGAGCGCCGTGCTCGCGCCGGACCAACGATGAGTCGGCTGATAACGCGAACTGGCGGGGGAGGCGCGGGCCCGCCGGCGATGCCCTCGGGCAGCATGATGAGAGTCGCCATCAAGAGCAAGCCGGCGACGTAGAGTTGGTAGCTCGCGGGCACGCCCAGCCACTTCTCGAGGATGTGACCGATGACGCCCTCGGTCACGCCAAGTCCCGCGATCACCGCACCGGTCACGCTCGTGATCCCGCCGACGTAGGCGAACGACACGAACACGAGCGCGTTGATGACGTCGAAGCGGTCCGCGGAAACGGAGCCGAAGTTGTAGGCATACAGGACGCCGGCCAGGCCGGCTATGGCCGCGGCGACGCCGAAGGCGAGGAACTTCACGTTGCGCACGCTGATGCCAGCCGTCGCCGCCGCCGACTCGTTCGAGCGCACGGCGAGCATCTGCTGGCCGAGGCGCCCCCGCCGCATACTGGCCACGAGCAGTCCGGCAGCGATGACCCCCACGGTGCAGACCAGGCCGAACACCGGACTAGGTAGCTGGCCGCCGCCCGCCGGGAAGCTCGCCTGGGTGCTGAGATCGACTGAGAACAGATGAGGCGGTCCCACCGGCGAGCCCGTAAAGCCGCCGCCCCAGGTCGGATTCTCGAAGACAAAGTTCTCCAATGCCACGGCAGCAGCGAGTGTCACCACGGCGAGGTTCACCCCGCGGACCCGCAGCGCGGACGCCGCGGCCGCGACCCCCACGAAGACCGCGATGACAATCGCGAGAAGGGGCCCGAGCGGGAAACCGATTCCGGCATTTGCGGACAGCTTCGAGACCGCGAATGCCGCGACTCCCGCCAAGCCGACCTGAAGCAACGAAACCTGGCCGACAAAGCCAATGATCACCACGAGTGAGAGGCACACGACCATTCCTATGAGCGAGTTGATCGCGGCCTGCCGGAAGTCGTAGGTAAACAGCAGGAAGGCGGCCACGCACAACACCGCGCACACAATCGCCGGCCGCTCGAGTCGGTTTGGCCTGGGTACCTTCGGAAGGCGACGTTCGACGAGGCTCCCCCGCTGCGGAAGCGCTCCGCCGCGCCAGTACATGGCCGCCACGATGATCGCGAAGAAGATGACGTCGGAGACGCCGGGCAGCTGCGCGCCGTGGGTGGTGGGGAACCACGGCCTGGATTGCAGGTAGGTGACGAGTGATTCGATCACGCCCATGCCCACGCCCGCCACGGCGGCAATCGAGAAGGAGGTAAACCTGGCCAGCAGCGCAGCGCCGAAGGCGGGTACGACGGCGAGTGGAATGGTGCTCGAGTCCAGTTGCGTCAGGGGTGCCACGAGGACGCCGAGTGCGGCGGCCAAGGATGCGGCAAGCACGGTGTTGATCGCCGAGAGCCGGGCTGGCGGGAGGCCGGCGAGCACCGCGGTGGTTTCGTTCTCCGATGCCGCCCGCGTGGCCAGACCGAATCGTGTCCAGCGGTACAGGGCCGCGAGCGCGAGGGCCGCAACGATCACGATGCCGGCCAGCTCGAACTCGTCAGACGGAACGGTAACCCCGAGGATGTGAACAACGTCGCCGGGCCCGTTAGCGAGCACGCTGGGTGCCGATTGGCCGGAGGCGCCGAAACGCAAAAGGATGACTGCCTGAATCGAGAGCATCAGCCCGAGCGTCGCCATCAGCATCGCGAGGGGTGAGGCGTTCCGCAGCGCGCGCAGCACGACGACGTCGAGGAGCCAGCCCGTCAGCGCGCACACCAGGATTGCGACGACGAGAGCCGGCACCACTCCCACCGGCCCACCGAGATCGATGCGTGCGGGCACGAACGGGAGCGGCGGGAGGAACAGATAACCGCCAGTACGCAGTCCGTAGAAGACATATGCGCCGAGCACGGCGATCGCGCCCATGGCCACGTTGATCACTCCGCACCCGCGATAGTTCAAAACCACCCCGAGCGAGATCCCAGCGTAGAGCGCCCCTGGGCCGAGACCGAGCAGCGCGAAGGCGAGAACCTGTTCCATAACTCGTTGCCCTCCCTCCGGCGCCCCTACAAGCGCGTTTCATTGTATGAGACGCGATTCAAAACCGCAACCTTCGTCACCGGCCCTGACGATCGACGTGTGTCACAGCGCCGCGCGGCCCTGACCGCTAGCCAGGTAGGCCGCCTGCAAGCCGCCGTCAACCGGGAGCACCGCTCCGTTGACCCACGCGGACTCCTCCCCACACATGAAGGCGGCGACCCGCGCGACCTCCTCGATTCGACCCGCCCGTCCGACGAGGTCGACGTCTGGGTTGGCTACACCCGCACGTGTAGCCTGAAAGGCCAGGAAGGCGGGCGTCTGGACCGGTCCGGGCGCGAGCGCGTTCATCCGGAGCCCTCGTGGCAACCATGCGGCCGCCGTCAAGACGGTCCAGGCAATCAGCGCTTCCTTGGAGAAGGCGTAGCCGTCGGAGGCGGGCTCTAGGTGTGCCCGCAGCCACGCCAGTCCCGCCTCGAAGGTCTCGCACGCTATGAGCTCGCGGTGCATCGCGAACCGCGCCTGCCAGCCGGAGCCGGTCACCGAGGCCATGTTCAAGATCGCGGCACCCGGTGACATTCGACTCGCCACGCACTCAGTGAACAGCCGCGTACCGAGATAGTTCACGGCGACGATCTCGTGGGCTTTTGCGCTTCGCGGATGCATACCGGCCACGTTGCACAGCGCGTCGATTCGCTCTGGGAGGTGGTTGAGCGTCGCTCGAATGGACGAGGGCGAGGAGAGGTCGACCGTCAGCCATGGGCCTCGCGCGGCCGCTGGCGCGGGCACCCGGTCGAGCCCGACCACCGTCGCTCCACGCGCGGCGAGGAGCGCGGCGATCCCGGCACCGATACCGGACGCCGCGCCCGTCACCGCCACCACGGCGCCGTCGTTCACTTCTTCCCCCCGCGAGGCCTCAGGACGGCCCGATCCACTTGCCGTCGGTGGCGTCGCTCCACTGGTTGGCGCCGTGGTAGGTGTAGAAGCGCGACTCCAGCGAGCCTAGGCCGGGCCCGATCGGGATCGAGCCGAACTTGTAATTGGGCGGGTTGAGGTAACCGGGCCCGGTGAACGCCTTGAAGGCCGCGGCGATGTTGGCCGTGGTCAGGCTGCCTTTCATGCCGTTCAGGATCTTCGCCGTGCTCATGAACGCACCGAAGGTGAACGTGGAGTCGCCGGCGAGCGGGGCGTTCGGCTGATACGCCTTCATCACGCCCGCATACGCCGCGATCTGACCGTCCGGGTCCGGGACCGCAGGATTGAGCGAAACGAAGTTGTACGTCCACTTCGGGAAGTCACCCAGGCCGCTTTGCACCTGGGGCGTCAGCACCGAACCGATGCCGAGGACGGGTGCCTTGACGCCCAGCTGCACGAGTGCCTTCGCGGTCGCGATCACCGTGGGCGGCGTAATGACGATCGCGATGATCGCGTCGGCGCTGGCGACGTTCGCCGCCTCAAGCGGAGCCACCACGTCGGTCGCGTTCTGCGAGAAGCCCGCGCGCGTCGCCTGGACGCCCGCCGCCTTGAGTGCCGCGATCGTGGTGGTCACAGCCCGGACGGCCGCCGGATCGTCGGTCGCACCGATCACCGCGACCTTCTTGGCGTGCAGCGTCTTAACGGCATAGGTGACTTCTCCCGGCGTGCTGCCGAAGAGACCCGCGTTCAGGGCGAACGCATTCGGCGACGAGACGTCCGACAAGTTGAGAGGCACGCCCGAGATCGTCGGCAATTTGCCGCCGATCGTGTGGTGAAGGGCATCCGCGCCGATCTGCACCGCTCCCGTGATCACGAGCTTGACATTGGGGTCGTTGACCATCTGCTGGCCACACTCCTGCCCTTGTTCCTCGGAGCTCACGATGTGGCAGGCCTCGAGCTTGACCCGATGACCCTGGATGCCGCCGAGATTGTTGTTGAGTGCGGCGGTCGCAGCCTGGGCGGCCTGGTAAGCCTCAGGGGCGGAAGGAGCCCCGCCCTGGAGGTTGACGTACCCAATCGTTATCGGCGCTCCCGTGGCCTTGCCCTTGGCTCCCACGTATGTCTGCAAGGTGCCGATGTTCGCCGGTGACTGCGCTGCCGCGGCAGTCGACGCCGCGGACGACGCGCCCGAAGACGAGGTTGTCGCCGACGAGGTTGCCGTCGACGAGGTGGTGCTGGAACCGCATCCGGTGGCCATCGCGACAACGACGGCGCCGGTCACGATCAGCGAAGACGCCTTGAAGCCTGTCATCCCGGTTCTCCTCCATTCGTTTCGGTCTACGAAACGTGATTCATTTCTGGCAAACTTACCGCCGCGTCTTCCGTCATGTCAAGCGACTGACGTGGGCGCTAGCGCGGGCTTAACGTTGTGATTGAGATGGAACGCGTTGCCGGGGTCCCAGTCACGCTTGACGGCGGCCAGGCGGCCGAGCTTGGTGTCCCCATAGGCCACGCGTAAACTGGCATCGCCCTCGTCGGCCACGAAGTTGGCGAAGCTCATGGCCTCGGAATGCTGGTTGAGCTCGTCCCGCCCACCGCGTGCCCAGGCGCGGTTGACCTCGTCGGAATCCGGATCGAGCCACGAGGAGAGCACCTGGTACATCCATGGCGCGTCCCGGTGACTGATCGCCGTTTCTTCCTCCGGCATGCGCGCAAACGCACCCCCGAGGCGATACAGGATTATGTGGCTGGTCGTTGAGGGCTTGGCCCGGGCGACTCGTACGAACGTCTCGATGGCCGCCTGCGGCATCTCCCGCATGAGACCGGACGTGTAGTAATTGCGCATGCCAGGGCCGGCGAAGGCATCGAGCGTGCGCTGTACCGCCGTGTACGGTTTCGGGTCGACGAGGTCGAGGGCGGGCCGGCCCAACTCGTCGAAGCAGGCAAGCCCCTTCTCCGCCTCTGCGAGGTTGCCGGCCCAGAGGACCATGTGAGCCAGCGCTGGCTGGCCACGCAAGCTCTCGGGAACGAACGGAGCGACGGGAGCGGTGATAAAGGTCAGCCCACCGCAGACTTCGTCGGGGGCGTCCTCCATGACATCCCGAAAGGCGGCGATCACATGTGCGGCCGCGTCGATCGGATAGAACCGCGACCCGCCGAGGATGGTGGGGCCGATCGCACGCAGCGCGAACTCGAACTCGACGACCACTCCGAAGTTCCCCCCACCACCCCGCAACGCCCAGAACAGATCGGGGTTCTCGTCCCGGCTCGCCGTGACGATCGCTCCCTCGGCGCTCACCATGCGGGCCGAGACGAGACTGTCCGCCGCAAAGCCCATCACGCGCTCGAGCCAACCGCTGCCACTTCCGAGCGTGAAGCCGGCGACGCCAGTCGACGACACGCGGCCGCCGGTGACGGCGAGCCCGTGCGCCTGGGTCGCGGCGTCGAGCGCTCCCCAGTCCATGCCTCCGCCCACGCGAGCCACGCGGCGCTGTGGATCCACCTGGACGCACGCGATGTCGCGCATGTCGATCACAACCCCGCCGTCACAGGTGCCGAAGCCGGGAGCCGAGTGCCCGCCACACCTAATCGCGATCTCGAGTTCGTGCTCACGAGCGAGAAGCACCGCGGCGCGCACGTCGTGCTCGTCGATCGGCCTAACCACGACGGCCGGACGGCGATCGAACATGCCATTGAAGACGCGGCGCAGCTCGTCGTAGTCGGCGTCAGCGGGGCCGATTACCTGACCTCGAAGTTGCGTGCGGAACGCCCGTTCAGCGGGGCTTACGACCGGACGCGAGTGCGTAGACACATGTTCTCCTTCGTCTTCCTGGCCGCGCCGGGGCTCAGGCGTGTTTCGTGTAACGAAACACATCTCGTTTAATCGCGGCACCGTATCGGGCGCGCTCGGTCAGGTCAAGGACTTGACAGTGCTTCTACATGCTGAATATGCTGCGCCAAATCCGAGATATGTTTCGGCAACCGAAATGAGTAGGATCGAGGAGAGAGTGGCCCGCCGGCGAGCGGCCGCGCGGCCAAGCCGGCGGCAAGCCCCCCGAGCGAAACCAGCCCAGGCAGGCCGCCTGCTGCGTGCGCTGGAGCCGATCGGCACTCGGCTGTGTCGCCCACCCATCCTGCTCAAGCTGGCCCGACTGCCCCGGCCTCCCTGGCCGGTGCGCAGGTCCATTCGCCTTCCGCTCGAGCCGTGGCCGCCGCCGGATGTCCGGGTACCGCCCGACTTGTTGCGCACGCCGGGCATCGAGCGCGACCGCGCGGCGGAGGATGCGGCGTTCGCGCAGTCGCCGATCCACGACTTTGAGCACGTCTTCGGCGACGCGGCCATCTGGGGGTTCAGCAACCAGTGGAAGGCACTCCTGCCGACCGCGCCGCGGATGTTCGGTGGTGTCCGACGAGGGCATCAGCGTGTCGCCCGAGCGCTCAGGCGCGCAGGCGCAGGGGCACGCGTGGACGACCCGACCGAGCTCGATCGTCTGATCCGTCAGGTCGCGAGAGACGCCGGGTTGAGTGCGATCGGCGTCGCGCCCTACGACGAACGCTACTGGTTCGAGGAGGATCGGCCGCAGGTCGTCGGTGACCGTGTGGTCGTCCTGATCCTCGAGCAGGGTTGGGAAGCCACCCAGGAGATCCCGAACTACCACTACGAGAAGTCCGAGTTCATTGCCTACGGCGAGCTACACGAGCGCGCCTGCCGAGTCGCCGAAGCGCTCATGGACCACGGCTACAAGGTCGCGGTGCCCGGCAATCCCTCGGGCGGCCAAGGGATCAACATTCACTTCGCGATCGAGGCTGGGCTCGGCCAGCTCGGATTGAATGGGCAGCTCCTGACGCCCTTCGCCGGATCCCGGCTACGCATGATGACGCTCAACACCGATGCGCCGTTGCCCATCGGCGCGCCGGTTGACTATGGCGTCACCGGCCTCTGCGAGCAGTGCGGCGTATGCGCCCGGAACTGCCCGAGCGGCGCCATTCGCCTGCGAGCCGCGATGCATCGGGGTGTGCGGAAATGGAAGATAAGTACCGAGCGGTGCCTACCCGTCGTCTCGCAGGCTGACGGCTGCGCCGTCTGCATGCGTGTGTGTCCGGTCCAGAAGTACGGACTGCAAACCGTGCTCGACCACTACGCAGAGACCGGAGAAGTGCTCGGCAAGGGCACAGACGAGCTCGAGGCCTACCAGTGGCCGTTGGACGGAAGGGTGTATGCGGCCGGTGACAGGCCGCGCCTCACCAAGTCGTTCATGAACCCGCGCGCACTGTGGGGCTTCGATGCCTCGCGCCAGACCCCCGGTCGAGGCGGCGCCGCGGCCTCCGACCTCATCCCCGATCCGAACGGAGCCGCCCATGGGTGATCTCGAAGCAAACAAGTCAGTGGCCGAAGCCTTCCTCGACGTGGCCCTGAACCAGCGAGATCCGGAGCGCGCGGTGGCCGAGTACGTCGGACCGCAGTACGTCCAGCACAACCCACGCGGTCGCGACGGGGGGGAAGGCTTCGCATCGTGGGCCAAGTGGCGTCTGGGCCAGTGCCCGGAGTACCGGGTTGAGTTCAAGCGCACGCTCGCCGAGGGTGACCTCGTCGTGGCGCACACGCATCACATCGACGAGCCGGGGAGCCGAGGGCTAGCCGTGGTCGACATCTTCCGGGTTGCCGACGGCAAGCTGGTCGAGCACTGGGACGTAATCCAGCCGGTGCCCGAGGAGTCGAGCAACGCCAACGGGATGTTCTAGCCCGACTTCCCGTGACCGTAACAACCCAACCGGTGGTGACGCGGCGCGGCGAACCCGCCTACGACGAGGCGCTCCGAGCGGCCGTGTGGCAGGCACGCAAACCGCAGCGCTTCCCCGACGCGATCGTCCGGACGAGCACAAGCGAGCACGTCCTCGGCACCGTAAGGGAGGCCATCGCGAACCGGCAGCGGGTCTCCGTCCGAACCGGGGGGCACAACTTCCACGGACTCGCGGTACCGGACGGAGGCGTCCTGATCGACGCGTCGGGACTCGACACGCTGTCGGTTGACGCGGCCTCCCGTACCGCGGTCGCCGGCCCGGGCGTGACCGGGCTGCGACTCAGCGACGCCCTCGACGAGCACGGTCTGGCGTTTCCGGCGCCTCATGACCACAGCGTGGCGCTCGGCGGATTTCTGTTGGCCGGTGGGTTTGGCCTAAACGCCGGCGCGTGGGGTCCCGCCTGCTTCAGCGTGGACGCGATCGACGTGGTCACCGCCAGTGGCGACTTGATCGTGGCGTCCGAGCACGGGCACGCGGATTACCTCTGGGCTGCGCGCGGCGCGGGTGCCCTGTTTCCAGGCGTGGTCACAGGCTTTCGTTTGGCGCTTCGCCCCCGACCGGCGATCGTGCGACTGCACACGTACGTCTATTCCGCGAATGAGCTGCCCGGACTCTCACGACATCTGGCAGCCGTCCTTCCCGACCTCGACCCGGCGATCGAAGCGGTCGTCGTTCTCGCCCCTGGCCGAGTGGTCGTCCGCGTGTGCGCGTGGGCGGCGGACGTCGCGCAGGCCGCTGCCATCGTCGAGTCCTTTGAGACCTACGGCAAGGACCGCGTCCTGCACCGACAGGTGCTCCAGCCGAGATCGCTGGTCGAGCTGACCGCGATGCTCTACCCGCCCGAGGCGCGGCTGCGCCCCGAAGATCGCCGGGCGGTCGATGCGTTCTGGACCGACGCGCCGATCGACGAGGTGCTCCCCGCGCTCGGTGACTGCCTGGAGCGAGCGCCGTCCCAGGACTCGCGGGTGCTCACGGTCCTGCACAGCCGTCCGGCGACCCGGGGTCCCGACGCCGTGTTCTCGATGTGTGCGCCGCTGAACGTCGAGCCGTCTGCGGTTTGGTCCGATCCGGCGCACGACGATGTGAATCTGGACTGGTCGGCCGCAGCGAACGCGATCGCAGCGAGGTATGCGGTGGGTCACTACGTCGCGTCGGCCGACCTCACCGTCGACCCGAGCCGTGTGGCTCGCTGCTTCGGTGGGCGGGAATGGGAACGCCTTCGGGAATTCCGGCGCGCCGTCGATCCTGACGCGCTCTTCCACTCGCTCCCGTGAGCTCCGCGGCCATCAGCGAGCTACCGGTGCTCAATCACGGCGAGGACGGCTACGAGGAGCGCCGGCGGTCTGCCGTCTGGCACGCACGCACCCCGGCCCGCTTTCCCAGTGCGATCGCGACGCCATCGAGCGTCGCGGAGGTGGCGGCGGCGGTCGGATACGCGCGCGAGCGCGGACTTCGCGTCGGCATTCGATCCGGCGGTCATCACGCGGGTGGACTCGGTCTGCATGACGGCCAGTTGCTGATCGACCTGTCGAGCCTGACCGAAGTCGCGATCGACCAGGACGGACGTTCTGCGAGCGTGCAACCGGGAGTTACCGGCGGCGTGCTCACCGAGGCGCTGGCCCGTCGGGGGCTCGGCTTTCCGGTTCCGCACGACCCGCGCGTCGCGCTCGGTGGGTACCTGTTGTCTGGCGGGTTCGGCTGGAACATGCCGAGCTACGGCCCCGCCTGTCTCAGCATCACCGAGGTCGAGGTCGTCCTGGCCGATGGTCAGCTCGTGCAGGCCGATCACACGCGCAACCGCGACCTCCTCTGGGCGGCACGTGGCGGGGGCGCGGGATTTCCGGGCATCGTGACGCGCTTTCGCGTGGCGTTGCACCCCGCGCCACGGCACATGGTCCTCAGCGCCTACGGGTACGACCTGTCCAAGACCGCCGAAGTGATCGAGTGGCTGTGTGAGCTTGAAGGCGAGCTCGCGCGCGAGGTCGAGCTCGGCCTCGCCCTGGTGACCGCGCCTGATGGCGTCCGACAGCTGGTCCTTCGCGCGGTCGCCTTTGACGATTCGCTGTCCGGCGCGCGGGCTGGCCTGGCGCCGCTCGAGTCATGTCCCGTCATCGCGGCCGCCCATTTCCGACGCACTTTCGAGGAGACCACGCCGCAAGCGATGCAGGCGTGGAGCGCGTCCCTTTGCCCCAGCGAGTGTCGTGTCTACGGAGACACGTTCTGGAGCGATGCACCGGCAAGTCTGCTCCCGGAGCTGGCGATTCACTACGCATCGGCACCGGCGCGCCGCGCGATCGTGAACAACATGCTGGCGCGCCAGCCGGTCATCGTTCCCGACGTTCGCGCCGACGCCGCCTTCTCCATCCACGGACGACTCTGGACGGGGCTGTGGTCCTACTGGGACAGACCCGAGGACGATGCCGTGAACCTCGATTGGATTGCCGCGACTTCCGAGCCCCTCGAGGCGAGCGCCGTCGGCTTCTACGTTGGTCAGAGCAATTTCGAGCTGCCGGACCGTGCGTGTCGGTCCTTTGACGCAGCCAGCTGGGACCGACTGCAGCACATCCGCCGGACGACGGATCCCCAGGGGTTGTTCTGCTCCTACGGCTTTCCGGCCCCATGAACTTGACATGTCCGCCTCGAGTGGGCTAACGTCCCGCCGCATAAAATGAAACTCATTTCGACTAACGAAACACCGCTATACGCCGGGTCAGACATCGGCGGCACCTTCACGGACACGGTGCTGCTGACCGCGGGCGGTGATCTGCACGTTTCGAAGAGCCCGACCACCAAGGAGCAGTTGACACAGGGCGCCCTCACCGGACTCGACCTTGCGGCGGCCAGGGCCGGGGTGGCGCCCGACCAGGTGGGCCGACGCCTCGCCTATTACGCGCACGGCACCACGCAGGCCACCAACGCATTCATCGAACGCAAGGGCGTCCCGACCGGGCTGCTGTGCACCCGCGGCTTCCGGGACGTGTTGCGCACGCAGCGCGCGATGGCCAGCTGGGCAGGTCTGGCCGCCCACGAGACGCTGCACTTCTCCACGCGCACCCACCCGGACCCGATCGTCTCGGTTGACCGCATCCGCGAGGTGGAGGAACGCGTCGACTACAAGGGGTCGGTGATCGTTCCCCTCAACGAAGCGCAGCTTCGCGATGCCGTACGGGAGCTCTTTGCCGACGGCGTCGAGGCGATCGCGATCGTCTTCCTGTGGGCGTTCCGCAACGACGCCCACGAGCTCAGAGCGGCCGAGATCATCGCCGAGGAGGCGCCGGAGGTGTTTGTGAGTGCCGCGTCAATGCTGCTTCCGGTGCTCGGCGAGTACGAGCGCACGTCAACCACCGCGATCAACGCGTACCTGGGGCCGATCATCGCTCGCTACGTGACGAACCTCGAGCGCGAGCTTCGATCGGGCGGCTTCGAGGGTGGCCTCTCGATTATGGAGTCGGGCGGCGGCGTGCTTCCGGCGCAGGACGCCGCCGGTCAGGCCGCGGCAATGCTTACCTCCGGGCCGGCGGGCGGAGTGCTCGCCTCGGCGGCGCTGGCCGCCGAGAAGAATTGGCCAAACGTCATCACCTCCGACATGGGGGGTACCTCGTTTGACGTCGGGCTGATCGTGGATGGACAACCGTTACTAACGCGCACCGCGGAGGTGGGGCGCTTCCATGTGGCCCTGCCGATGATCGGCGTCACGGCCATCGGGTCAGGCGGCGGCAGCATCGCCCAGGTGCAGGATGGGCACCTCACGGTCGGACCCGAAAGCGCCGGGGCGCACCCGGGCCCGGCGTGCTACGGGCGGGGCGGCAGCCGTCCGACGATCACCGACGTCGACGTCGTGCTTGGCTTCATCGACCCGGACTACTTCCTGGGTGGCGAAATGTCGCTCGACCGTGATCGCGCGGTGGCCGCCGTCGAGGAACACGTCGCCGGGCCGCTCGGTCTCGGCGTCCTGGAGGCAGCGGCCGGCATTCGCAAGGTGGCCGACAATCAAATGGCGGATCTCCTTCGCAAGGTGACCCTCCGCGCGGGATACGACCCGCGCGACTTCGTGCTCTTCGCCTACGGCGGCGCCGGACCGACCCACGCGCACCGTTACGCAGCCGAGGCGGGCATCGGCACGGTGTTCATTCCCGCCACGGCGGCGGTTCACTCTGCGTATGGCGCGGTGACCTCGGACCGTCACCGCAGCTTCACGGTCGCCCACCACGCTCATACCCCGCGCGGCTTCGGGCTGGCCTCGGAGCACGTGTCGGCGCATGCCATGACGCGCGCCTTCGAAGCGCTCGAGGCGCGCTGTCGGGAGGCGATGGGCGGCGAGGGCCTGACTACGCGGCGCTACACCGGCATGCGGTTCCGCCAGCAGGTCCATGAGCTGCCGATCGAGGTACCCGACGGAGTGCTCGATGCCGCGGCGATCGATCAGCTCGTCGACGACTTCACCGAGCGCTACGAGGAGATCTACGGGCGGGATACGGCGCTGCGAGTGGCCGGCGTCGAGTTCACCGTGCTGCGGGTGGACGGCCACGTGCCGGTGCGCAAGCCCTCCCCAGCTGTGCATCCCGAGCGCCGTGAGTCACTCGTACCGAGCGGTCAACGCGACGTTTACTTCGACGAGCTGGGAGAGCTGACCACGACCGCGGCGTTCCGCGCCGATGACCTGGCCGCGGGAGGCTCGATCGCCGGGCCGGCCGTGCTCGACCTCCCGGGCACCACGCTCGTCGTCGGACCCCGCCAGCACTGCCACGTCGACGGCCATGGACACGTCACGATCGACATCGGCGTGGTGACCGGGTGACCAAGGCACTTGCGCAGGCGCCACCGCCGGTCTATGAGTTCGAGCGGCGAGAGGTGGACCCAGTCACCTTCGAGGTGGTCCGCCATCGGTTGCTAGCCGTCACCGATGAGCAGGCCGCCGCGCTGTCGGCTATCTCGGGCTCGCCGCTGGTCAACGAAGCGACCGACTTCAACACCGGCATCTATCGCGCCGGGGGCGAGGTGGCCGTGATGGGCCAGACCGTCATCTTCCACGCCGCTTCGTGCTCGCAGATGGTCCGCCAGGTGATCCATGACTGCGAAACCGATCCCGGGATCCACGAGGGCGACGTGTTCATCGTCAACAGCCCCTACAAGGGTGCGCTTCATGCGCCTGACATGGGGGTGCTGGCGCCGATCTTCCACAAGGGTGAGCGCATCGGCTGGACGGGCGCGGCGTGCCACCAGCTCGACGTCGGCGGCATGGTGCACGGCAGCTTCGCCTCCAAAGCGGTCGACGTGAGGCAGGAGGCGATGCTGATCCCGCCGCTCAAGCTGATCGACCGTGGCGTCACCCGCACTGACGTGTGGAACATGATCACCGGGATGTCGAGGCTGCCTCTGAACCTAAGTCTCGACCTCAAGGGGCTGCTGGCGGCAAACAACGTCGCCCAGCGCCGCCTTGACGAGCTGATCGCGCGCTACGGCGTCGACACCGTTCTGTCGGTGATGGACGAGCTAATCGACCTCTCAGAGCGCCGCCTGCGCGCGCGTCTGCGCGAGTTACCGGACGGTCGCTTCAGCGCCCGGACATATCTCGACCACGACGGACATGAGGACAACCTGCATCGGATCGAGGTGACACTCACCAAGGAGGGCGACCAGCTCACATTCGACTACTCGAGCTCGTCGCCCCAGGCGAAGGGGTTCGTCAACTGCACCTACACCGGGTTGCTCGCCGGCGTCTACGCCGGAGTGCTGCCCACCATCGCCTACGACCTACCGTGGACCGAAGGCATCTTCCGGCCTATCGAGGTGATCGCGCCGCCAGGACTGATCTGCTCGGCCCAGTGGCCGGCTCCGGTTAGTCAGGGACCGCTCGGGGCGATGTGGCTCACCGAAACGACCGCGGTGGAGGTGGTGTCGAAGTTGATGTCGACCGCGCCGAAGCTCATGCGCGAGGCTCAGGCGTCACCGTCGGCGGGACCGGACATCTTCAACATCCACGGCCGCAACCAGTACGGCGAGCCGGCCACCGGGGTGATGCTCGACCAGACCATGACGGGTGGCGGCGCATACATGCACCGCGATGGCCTCTCACCGCAGGGCCACCACAACATCATCGCCGGCAAGGCCCCCAACGTAGAGTCGCTCGAGCTCATCATGCCGGTGCTGTACCTCTACCGTCGGCTCGTTTCGGACTCCGCGGGACCCGGGCGCAACCGCGGTGGGCTGAGCTCGGGGGCCTCGTACATGCTCCACGACGTGCAGCGGGTGGAAGCGCTGTGCGCCTGTCACGGCTACGGGGTCCCCACCGCCGCCGGCATGTACGGCGGCCTTCCCGCCGGCTGCAACGTGCACCGGCTTTACCGTGAGACAAACCTCCGAGAGCGCCTTGCCGCGGGTGAGATGGTCAGCGATCCGCAGCAGCTTACGTTCGTCGAGCAGGAGCTCAGCGCGAAGCCGCCGGCGTTCGCCTTCGGGCTCGACGACGTCTACGAGTGGGGCCCGCAGGGCGGCGGGGGCTGGGGCGATCCGCTGCTGCGCGATCCCTCGGCGGTCGCGGCCGATGTCCGGCTGGGAGCGGTCACGAGACACACCGCGGAGCACGCATACGGGGTAGTGCTCACGCAAGCGAATGAGCTCGACGCGAGCGCGACCGAAGCGTGCCGCGCCTTGCTGCTCGAGCAGCGGCGCGGGTGGGCGACGACGGGCTCGCTGGCCGATCCACCCTCCGGTAGCGGCACCCCACTGTTCCCGGTCGGTGACCAGCTTGCCATTGCGCGGCACGCGGGCGAGCCGTACTGGACCTGCAGCGGGTGCGGCACCGCGTTCGCCCCGGCGGGGGAGAACCCCAAGGAGTACCTCGGCTGTGACGTCGCCGATCCCGCCGACCTCGGCACTCGCATCCGGCTTCACCCTGAGATCGAGGTCCGCCGCTACGCCTGCACGGCGTGTGGGCGGCAGCACTTCGTCGAGATCGCCCAGCGTGACGCGCCGCCGTTGTTCGATGTGCGGCTGGAGGATGCGTGAGCCCCGGCGAGTGGGTCAGCTTCCCGAGCGTGGGTGACGAGATCCGGGGTTATCTGGCGCTGCCTGAGGCCGGTGGCCGTTCGCCGGCCCTGGTCATGGCCCATGAGAACCTCGGCGTGACCGAGCATCGCCAGGACGTCACCCGGCGGTTCGCCGCCGCGGGATTCGCCACCCTGACGGTTGACCTTTTCTCGCGCGCCGGAGGACCGCCGACGGATTTCTCGAGCCCGGAGGAGCGCCGGGTGAAGGCCTTCCTCCAGGCCACGGACGACCAGGCCGTCCCGGACATACTGGCTGGCCTGCGCTATCTGCGCAGGATCGACGCCGTGGACGGCTCGCGCGCCGGAACGATCGGTTTCTGCATGGGAGGTGGCACTTCGCTCGTCGCGGCCTGCCTCGGCGATGCGTTCAAGGCATGCGTGATTCTCTATGCGCTCCCCGTCCTGCCAGGCGCCTATACGGAGGCGGGGCGCGAACTCTCGCGCATCGCCATCGCCCCGGCGCTTCGCTGCCCGCTGCAGGGTCACTTTGGTGAGGAGGATCAGGTGATTCCGCTCCGGCAGGTGAGCGCACTGCAAACCGCGGCGCAACAGAGCGGGCAGCCCGTGGAGTTCCACACGTACCCGGGCGCCAATCACGCCTACCACGACGACACGCACCCGAACTATCACGCCGACGCCGCGGCCCTCAGCTGGGATCGCGCGGTGGCTTCCCTCAGGGATCACCTGTGAGCCTGTGGACCGACTTTCTCGGTTGCGAGATCGACTGGGTCGACGTGGGTGGGGTGTCGACGCGTGTGCTATCCGCGGGCCGTGGCGACCGCACAACCGTGCTCCTGCACGGGCGTGGCGGGCATCTCGAGTCTTGGCGGGCGAACGTGTCTGCGCTCGCGCAGAGCCAGCGGGTGGTGGCCTTCGACCTGCTGGGGCACGGGCTCACCGGCCGCCATGCCGGTGGCTACTCCGTCGAAGACCTCACCGCCCACGCCGAGGCCACGCTTGACGCGCTCGAGATCGCCGGTGCTCTGCTCTGCGGGCAGTCGCTCGGCGGGTGGGTGGCGGCCCGCTTGTCGCTCCGCAGGGCAGATCTCGCCCGAGCCCTCGCCCTGATCGTGCCCGCGGGGCTTCAACGTGAGGCCCAGCGGCTGGCCGACCCGGTCACGGCGGCGGCGTATGAAAAGGGTGGCCGCGCCTTTGAGAACCCGAGTCTTGGCGCGGTTCGCGATCGGCTCGAGGGCCTGGTGTCCGATCGGGCCGCGATCGACGACGAGCTGGTGGAGACGCGGCGCCTTCTCTATTTGTCACCCGAGGCGCGCGCCGTTCACCGGGCGGTACGCGCCGCGGACAACGACAGCGCGCTGCTCACGCCCGAGGCGCTCGCCTGCCTCGATCTTCCGGTCCTGGTGATCCACGGCGAGCATGCCAACACGCCGCTCGAGGTGGTACGGCGTGCGGCCGAGGAGGCAGGGGCGCGGCTCGTAGTGGTGGCCGGCGCCAAGCAGTGGCCGCAGCTCGAACGGGCGGACGAGGTCAACGAGCTGCTCAGGAAGTTCGCGTTCCAACCGGAGGTGTTGCCCGTATGACGTTCTGGACCGAAGCGCTAGGCGCGAGCGTGCGCTACTACGACGCGGGCGGAATTCGAACGCGCGTGCTCGAGGCCGGAAACGGAGGGCCGCCGCTCGTACTCATGCATGGCCTGTCGGGTCACGCCGAGTCTTTCATTCGCAACGTCGTGCCGCTCGCGCAAGCCGGCTACCACGTCTATGCGGTGGATGCGATCGGGCACGGCTTCAGCGACAAGCCCGCTGACCTGACCTACCACTCGCCGGTCTTTGAGAAGCACTTGATCGACGTGCTGGACGCGATCGGTGCTGATCAGGCCCACCTTGTGGGGCAGTCGCTGGGTGCGTGGACGGCATGGCGCGTCGCGCTCTCGCACCCCCAGCGGATTCGCTCACTGACTTCGGCCACCGGGGCTGGGATCCTGCTGAGCGACGAGGCGTCGAAGCGTCAGAGCGAGGAGATCCACAAGAAGGTCGGTTCGGTCACCGCTCGTGCCCTCGAAGAGCCCACGCGCGAGCGGGTGCGAGCACGGCTCGAATGGCTCATGGCTTCGCCGGAGCGCGTGCCCGACGAGCTGGTCGAGACGCGCTACCGGATCTTCAACCTCCCCGACAGCCGTGAGGTGATGGGCAAGCTCAGCGCCGAGCAGACGAGCGAGGAAAACCGCGCCAACCTCCTGACCGAGGACGACCTCGCCCGCACCCAGGTGCCTGTGCTGCTCCTATGGACCGACAAGAACCCAACCGTGCCGCCGACCGTCGCAGAGCGCGCGGCTCAGATCGTCCCGGGTGCCCGCTACGAGCTCATCGAGGATGCCGGGCACTGGCCGCAGTTCGAACAGCCGGCCGAATTCCAACGCATCCTCCTCGACTTCCTCGGCGGCATTTGAATGGGCGAGCTCGTCTGGGCGGCCTGCGTGTCTCATGCCGGCGGTCAGCTCCGGGTGCGCCACGGCGAGCAGCAGGATCGGATGGACCGGGTCTACGCGGCTTGGGACGCGCTGCGCGCGACTTTGCAGGAGGCGGAGCCGGATGCCCTCGTGATGATCGGGACCGATCACTTCCAGACCTTCTCCTATGACCTCATGCCGGTGTTCACGATCGGTCGTGGCGCCGAGCTGCAGACCTGGGGCGAGTTCGGCTCCGGGATCAAGCGGTTGCGTGGCATGCCGGAACTCGCCGATGCGCTCCACGTCGATCTGGTGCACAGCGGGTTCGACGTGGCGGGCAGCGCCGACATGCGCCTCGATCACGCCTACTCGTGCCCGCTCGCCTTGCTCACGCCGGATGATTCGCTGCCGGTGGTGCCGTTATCGGTGGTCGCGTTCGTGCCGCCGCTGCCGCCTTTGGCGCGTTGCCGAGCGCTCGGAATCTCACTCAGGACGGCCATCGAGCGGCAGGAAAGCGCGGGCAGGGTGGCGATCGTCGGGACCGGCGGGATCAGCCATTGGGTCGGCGTGCCGGAGACCGGGCGTATCAATCCCGAGTTCGACCGGCACTTTCTCGAGCTGTTTGAGCGCTCGGACGTGGCAGCGCTCGACTCTCTCGATGACGCCACGCTCATCCGTGAGGCTGGACCAGGAGCCGGGGAGTTGCGCTCCTGGCTAGTGGTTCTAGGCGCCGCGGGCTCGATCGGAGCCCGCCGGCTCGCGTATGAGCCCGTCGATGCCTGGATCACTGGCACCTCGCTCGTGGAGGTGGCGGTCACGTGAGCCTTCTCGATCTCCAGCGCGCCATCTATCACCTGTCCACTGCTGGCGAGCAGGCTAGGCGGCCGACCGATCCCGCCGCCGCGCTTACGCGGCTGATTGAGCTCAGCCGCTCGGAGGTTCTAGCCGATCTTCCGGCGTTCCAGCTCCGGCTCGAGCTGGAGCCGCACGAGGCCGAGCTGGTCGAGCACGGCGACGTCGCCGGGATGTATCGCTATGGCGTGCACCCCAACCTGGTTCGGAATTTTGCGGGCGCGTTCAGGATCGACTACCTCGCGCGCTACCGGGAGGCAGGGCTTTGAACTCCTTCGGGGACGCGAGGTGCGCCGGCGAGGCCCGACTACTCCTCGAGGCGCTGCGCGCGCGAAAGCCGGTCCCTCCGTCCCGTGAGCGAATCCCGGACCTCACGATCGACGGTGCCTACGACGTGCAGCGCGAGCTCATTCGACTCCGCGCGGCCGACGGCGCGCGCCGGATCGGACGGAAGGTCGGACTTACGAGCGAGGCGATGCAGGAGATGCTCGGCGTAGATCAGCCCGACTACGGCGTGCTGCTCGACGACATGGTCGTCGAGTCGACCGAGGGCATCGATCGCGCGCAGCTGATCGCTCCCCGTGTCGAAGCCGAGATCGCCTTCGTGCTCGAGCGGCCTCTGGCCGGGGATGACGTGGGTATTGATGACGTGCTCGCGGCCACCGGCGCCGTGCGTCCCGCTCTGGAGGTGATCGACAGCCGCGTCGCGGACTGGCGGATCGCGATCGAGGACACGATCGCCGACAACGCGTCATCGGGGCAGGTGATCTTTGGCCCCCCGAGGCCGCTCGATGACCTGGATCTCATGACCGAGCGGGCGACCGTGACCGTGGGCCGAGACTCGGTATCTGGGTCCGGCGAGGCCGTGCTCGGGCACCCGGCTGAGGGCGTCGCGTGGCTGGTGCGCGCTTTGGCTCGCCACGGGGAGGGCGTCGGAGCGGGGGAGATCGTCATCCCGGGCGCCATGGCGAGGGCGCTTCCATTCGCTGCGGGCGATGTCGTCCACGCTTCGTTTTCGACGCTCGGTGAACTGATCGTGAGGGTCAGGTGAGCGCGCGCGTGAATGCGGTGCAGTCGGAGGTGGTACGTGGCGGACGGGTGCTCGCGCTTGCCGGCCTCTCGGACATGGTGTGGGGTCACGTCTCCGCGCGCGATCCCGCCGGTCGCGGTGTATGGATGAAAGCGAGCGGACTCGGCTTCGAGGAGGTGACCGACGACGACATCCTGCTCTTGGACTGGGACGGCAATGTTCTCGCAGGCCGCGGCGCGCCGCACCGAGAGTACCCGATACACACGGAGATCCTCCAGGGCTCCGTCACCGCTGGGAGTGTCGTGCATGTGCATCCCCCGCACGCCATCGCCCTTGCCGCTGCCGGGCTCGAGTTGCAGGCGTTCTCTCACGTCGGCGGAATTTTCGCGGGCGGTGTCCGCCGGTACCGCGACGGCGCCGGACTCATCGACAGCGCAGCGGCCGGCGCGGCCCTTGCCGACGCCTTGAAAGACGACCGCGCGCTCTTCCTGACCGGCCACGGTGTGGTAACGGCGGGCCCGAGCGTCGCCGTGGCGGTGGCCACGGCGGTGATGCTCGAACGCGCGTGCGAGCTCCAGCTGCTGGCCGAAGGCTACGGCGGGATGGCAGCTCCGCTGACCAGTGACGAGGCGTTGCGGATCTACGCTCACACCCAGGCCGACGAACACCTGCTGGGCGCCTGGGCGTATCTGTCGCGGAGAGTTGATCGGGACGGCATCGGAAGATCACTACCGAACGCCACCTGACGGGAGGCGGCGAAAAAATTACCTGTGGGCCTTCCACGGTTGCGAAGCTGCGGGCGTGAGTGGGCTTGCGGAGCGTTGCCGGCAGGTGCTCGAGGCGAGTTGGAGCACCGGTGAGCGAAATGGGGTGGCGTTCGCCTACACCCGCCCCAGTCCCGGGCGATATCGCTGGCAGTGGTATTGGGACTCGTGCTTTGCGGCGATGGCGTGGCGCCATTTCGA
>JAFAWR010000223.1 GCA_019241635.1 Solirubrobacterales bacterium | reverse complement strand
CCGCGTCCCGTCCGGCTCGTCCGACGCCGAGATCGCGTCGTCGAAGTCGCGCGCGCTGGCCGGGTCCACCGTGAACGTCGGCAGCGAGCGCAGATCGCGGCGCTCGGCCCCGGGATCCCCGTCCGCCGCGCCATGGGCCACCTCGCGCGCCTCATGCTCGACCGCCGGATCGAATCCGCGGCGCAGCCCCCGGTCGACCATCAACGCCTCGATCACGTTCCGCGCGACGTCGGCGCGGCCGAGCCGCCGGGAGATCGTCGCTCTCCCCCCCGGCCGGCCGCCCCGCCCCGTGCCCGCGCGCACGACGATCAGGTCGCCGACCGACACCCGCTTGTCGCGGCTGACCACGAGCCGCGGACCCTGGCCGAAGAACGGCTCGGCCACCAGGAACTTGCCCCGGCGTTCGAGCACCGCCACCCGCTGGGCGGCGCCGTCGCTGCCGCGTGCGATCCGGCCTCGAGTCCCGCCGCCGGTGCTCACCCCGCGGGCGGCGCTCACCGCACCTCGGCGGCCACGGTCTTCTCCGCGGCCGCGAGCTGCGTATCGCCGCGGTCTGTCAGGGCCACAGGGATGTCAGGCGCGATGCCCACGCCCTCCTTGACCCCGCCGCCGCCGAGGTTGTGCCCGCTCGGCGTGAAGTACTCGCCGACCGTGAAGTCGAGGGCGCCGCCGTTGGGAAGCGGCTCGATCTCCTGGAAGACGCCCTTGCCGTAGGTGTGCGTACCGATGACCTTGGCGCGGCCGCGGTCGTGCAGAGCCCCGGTGACGATCTCGGCCGCCGAGGCGGTCCCACGGTTGACCAGCACCGCCATCGGGATGCTGGCGGCAATCGCATCGCCCCTCGCCACGTACACCTGGCGCGGCTGGGCCCGACCCGCGGTCGAGACGATCGTGCCGTCAGGGATGAAGATCGAGGCGACGTTGACGGCTTCATTGAGCAGCCCGCCGGGGTTGTCGCGCAGATCGAGGATCAGTCCCCGGGCTCCCTGGTGCAACACGCTCTGCACCTGAGCGCGCAGCTCGGCGCCAGATCCGTCGGTGAAGCTCGTCAGCGATAGCGAACCGAGCTTGATCCCGTGGTAGGTGATGATCTGGCCGGTGGCGACGGGCACCACGAGGTCCTGCCGGATGAGCGTCACCACGTGCCTGCGGGTGCCGCTGATCACGGTCAGCGTGACCGGGGTGCCGGCCCTGCCCTTGATCAGTCGCGAGCCGAACGTCGAGGATCGGCTGGCCAGCGAGGTGCCGCCCACGGCGACGATCAGATCCCCGCGCGCCAGTCCGCCCTTGGCCGCGGGGGACCCCGGGAACACGTCTTCGACCACCAGCCCTCGCCGCGCGGGATTCACGCTGACGCCGATCCCGCTCAGGTGCGGGTTGGACTCGTTGAGGAAGCCCTGATACGCGGTCGGGTCGTAGTAGTGCGAGTACGGATCATCGAGGCTCGCCACCATCCCGGCGAGGCCCTTGTCGACGAGTTGACCTCGGTCAAGCGGGCGGTAGTAGTCCTGCTGGAGCAGGCCGAGCACCTGGTTGACGAGCGGGTTCTGGCTGCGATCGACAAACGCGTTTCGTACGGGCGAGGGCAGCCAGCTCGGATGCCCGCCCAGCCAGATGCCGATGAGCAGCACGACCAGCCCGATCAGCAGCCGGACGGCAAGCGAAGGCCGGCGGGAACGACGTGAGGCCATGCTCGGAGATTAGCCGGGCGTGGCAGGTCCCGGGCGGGGCCGGGGCCGGTCCAAGCAACGGATCTCCCCGCGGGGCCGGGGCGCCGGTCCAAGCAACGGATGTCCCCCCGCGCGGCCGGGCCACCGCGTTGGCCCGGCCTTGCGGGAGAGGTTGGTTAGAAGTTGTGCCGGAACCCAGCCCCGGCGGTCGTGAACTTGTAGGTCGTCTTGGAGCTGAACACCTGGCCCGGATTCAGCACCACCGACGGCCACTGGGCGTCGCCGATGTGGTGCGGCGTGTCCGGGTAATGCTGGATCTCGAGCGTGAACGCGTCACCCTGGCGGTACGAGTGGCCGCTGGTGCCGACCAGGTCACCGACCAGGAAGTTCCCGGTGTAGACCTGCACACCCGGCTGGTCGGTATAGGTCCACAGGACGATGCCGTCCGACGGATCCTGCGCGACCGCGGCGAGCCGGAAGCCCGTACCGCGCAGTACCCAGTTGTGGTCGTAGCCGTGGGCCGTGGTCAGCTGATCGCCGTGCGGCGCGCTGGCCTTGTTGATGTCGCGGCCGATCGGCTTCATCGCCCGGAAATCGAACGGTGTGCCCGCCACCGACGCGAATCCGGTCGGAATCAGGTTGGCGTCGGTCGGCTGGAACGTGTTCGAGTTGATCGCGAGCTTCTGGGCGTAGATCGTGCCGGAGGCTTCTCCGGCCAGGTTGAAGTAGGTGTGGTTGGTGTAGTTGATGACCGTCGGAGCATCCGTGGTCGCCCGGTAGGAGATCTGCAGGGCGTTGGCGTTGGTGAGCGTGTACGTCACCTCGGTCGTCACGTCGCCGGGGAACCCGTTCTTGCCGTTCGGGTCGGTGTAGGTCAGCTTCAGCGCAACCGCGTTCGCCAGCTTCTCCGGCGTCGCGGCCCACACCTGCGTGTTGTAGGCGTCCGGTCCGCCATGCAGCGTGTTGATGTTGTTCGTGCCGTTGTTGCCCACCAGCTGATACGTGTGGCCGTTCAGCGTGAACGAGTGGTTGGCGATCCGGTTGGCGTAGCGCCCGATGATCCCCCCGAAGTAGGTATCTCCGGACCCGCCCGACGCCGGCCACGGCTGGTTCTGGAAGTCGTTGACGTAGTCGCTCAGCTTCGGGAAGCCGAGGGCGACGTTCTTCAGGGCGCCGGTGCGATCGGGCACCCAGATCGACTGTACGACGCCACCGTAGTTGGTGATCTTGACGATCATCCCGTGGCCGTTGCGCAGCGTGTATAGGTCGACCGTCTTGCCATTGGCGGAGCCCCACGTCTGCTTGGAGATGCTCAGATGCCCGTGCGCCTTCCCGTGCGCGGACTTGTGGTGCTTGGCCGCCTGGGCCAGGCCACCGGTGGCGAGCATGATGGCGACCGTCGCAGTCGCGACGCTCGCGCAGGCGAGTATGCGCAGCCTAGGTGGGCTGCGGAAGCCGATCTGCATTGATCCTCCCTTCGGTTGGACGCTTGCCCGGCCGGGAGTACGCAAGCGATTGCGTGAGCGCGGTACTTATAGCAGAAATGTGAGCGCTCACACGCCAGATGTGAAAGCGAGGTTGTCGCCACTCGGCCCGTCAGCGAGGCAACGGGCGGGCAAACGGGCGGCTAGCGCGACCTGCAGAACATGCCGCTGCCCCGGGGCAAGCCAGGCCGTGGCATCCCTCGCATGTGGGGCATGCAGAACCTGCCACGGCCGGCGCGCGGCCGCCGCACTGTCATGTTCTGCAGGTCGACCCCGGCTCCGCGCCCGGCACGTGTGACACGCGCCGGCCGGGCGCGGGGGCCGATACCCGACGTCAGGCCAAGACCCTAAAAGAACCGAACCCGATCCCCGAAATCCGCCACCGTGAACCGGTACGTCGTACGCGACACGAACTCCTCCCCCGGCCGTAACACGGCCGCCGGCCAGCCCGGCTCGCCCTGGTGGTTGGGCGCGTCCGGATGGCGCTGGGTCTCGAGCGCGAAGCCATGTCCGGCCCCGTAGCTCCGTCCGCCCGTCCCGATCAGATCGTCGGTCAGGTGGTTCGCCGTATAGAACTGCAGGCCGGGCTGGTCGGTGTACGCCCACAGCGCGATCCCGCTCGCGGGCTCGGAGACCACCGCGGCGAGACGGTAGCCGGCGCCGCGGAGCACCCAGTTGTGGTCATACCCGCCCGCCGCCGACAGCTGCTCGCGCAAACGCTCCGACCCGCCCGCCCCGATATCCCGCCCGATCGGCTTCATCGCCCGGAAGTCGAACGGCGTCCCAGCCACCGCGGCGAACCCCACCGGGATCCCCAGCCCATCCACGGGCTGCAGCGCCTCGGCGTTGATGGCCAGCCGCTGCCCGTAGACCTCACCCGATCCCTCGCCCGCCAGGTTCCAGTACGTGTGGTTGGTCAGGTTGACCACGGTCGGCGCATCGCAGATCGCCCGGTACGAGATCCGCAGCGCGTTATCGCGCCCCACCGAGTAGACGACCTCGTTGCGCACGGTGCCCGGGAATCCGTTCCGCCCGTCCGGATCGACATACGTGAGCCGAACCGCATCGCCGATTGCCGAGGCATCCCAGACCTGCGTGTGATACGAGCCGGGTCCGCCGTGCAGCGTCACCTCATCGCCCGGGCCGTCGTTCCCAACCAGCGCATAACGAGTCCCGTCCAATACGAACGAGTGCCCGGCGATCCGGTTGGCGTAGCGCCCGATGGTCGCCCCGAAGAACGCCGCCGCGGAGCCCGCCACGTTCTCCACGTACTCCTGAAGACTCCCGAATCCGAGCGCGACGTTGACCGAACGCCCCAACCGATCCGGCACCCAGACCGACTGCACGGCCGCCCCGAACGTGGACACGGTCACGGTCATGCCCGCGCCGCTGGCCAGCGTGTAGAGCTCGACGGGCCGGCCGTTGGCCATGCCCCACGGCTCGCCGGTGATCACACCTTGAGGAAGCGGCGCAGCGACAGCCCGGATCCGACCGCCGACACCAGCGCGCCCGAGCCCAGGAGCACGATCACCAGCACGACGAAGCCGATCGTGCGCGGCGCAGCGATCAGGGTCCAGTTCGAGGCCAGCGGGTCGAGCAGGGCGATCTTCGTCGCACCGAGCACGCAGATCGCCAGCAGCGCGCCCACCGACCCGACGATCATCCCCTCGATCACGAACGGCCAGCGGATGAACCAGTCGGTGGCGCCGACCAGCTTCATGACCTCGACCTCGCGCCGGCGCGCGTACAGCGACAGGCGGATCGTGTTGGCGATCAGGAGCATCGAGGCCAGGACGAGCAGCACGGTCAGCACGGCGGCGGTGATCGTGACCAGGTTGGTGACCTCCAGGATCTTCTTGGTGTCGCTCTGCTTGTTCGACACGCTCTGGATCGACGGATCCAGTACGCCGCCGCTCGCCCCGGGCGGGGTCAGCGCGCTGTGCACGAGCAGTACGTTGCTGGGCTTGTCCGGGATTACGTGGAAGGTGTCGGGCAGCGGGTTGGAGCCCAGCAGCGCATAGGCCTGGGGGTACTGCGAGGCCTGCGCCTGGTAGGCCTGCTGCTTGGGGACGAACTCCACTCCCTTGACGTGCGGTACGCGCAAGAGCTCCCCACGCACGCGCGCGTCGTCGGCTGCGGTGGCGCCGGTCTTCATGTACACGTCGACCATCACCCGGCCCGCGACGCTGTTGGCCGCTCCGTTCGTCGCCTGGACGATCGGGATGAACACGCCGAGCACGAGCATGGTGACCAGCACGGTGGCGAGCGCGGCGAAGCTCGGCGCCGCGCTTCGGCGCATGGAGCGAATCGCCTCCTTGAGGAAGAAACCCAAGCGCATGGCGAAGCTAGCCGAGCCCGGGCGGACGAGCCGACGGCGCGCGCATGCGCCGGGCGAATTCGCGGGTCGTCTCATCGCGCGTGTAGAGACCGGTGGCCTCGTCGCGCACGATCCGTCCGTGGGCCAGCTCGAGCACGCGCCGGCGCATCTTGTCGACCATGGTCTGATCATGCGAGGCGATCAGCACGGTGGTGCCGGTGCGGTTGATCCGGTAGAGCAGCCGCATGATGTCCACGCTGGTCTCCGGGTCGAGGTTCCCGGTCGGCTCGTCGGCCAGGAGCAGCGGCGGGTGGTTGACGAACGCGCGCGCGATCGAGACGCGCTGTTGCTCACCGCCCGAGAGCTGGTCGGGGTAGTTGTGGAGCTTGGTCGATAGCCCGGTCAGGCGCAGGATGTCGGGCACCTTGTCGCGGATCTCGCGGCGCGTGCCGCCCGTGACCTGGAGCGCGTAGGCGACGTTGTCGTACACGGTCCGGCTCGGGAGCAGCTTGAAGTCCTGGAAGACCACGCCGACGTTGCGGCGGTAGTAGGCGATCCGCTTGCGCTTGATCTCGCCGAGGTCGTGTCCGGCCACGCGGATCGTTCCCGCGGTCGGCTCGAGCTCCTTGATCAACAGGCGCATGACGGTCGATTTGCCCGACCCGGTGGCCCCGACGAGGAACACGAACTCGCCGCGTTCGATCGCGAAGGTGACGTCGTCGAGGCCGACGTCGCCGCCGGAATAGCGCTTGGAGACACCGCGGAACTCGATTACCGAGCGGCCGGGCGCCGGGGCTGCAACAGGCCGGGCCTCGCGCGCGGCGGGCACGGCGGCCGCGGCACCCTGGCGGCGGCGCAGCGTTCTTGATGTGGATTCGATACTGGCCATGAGGTTGAGGCAGCGTACCGAGCCCCGTCCCCGAACGCCGCCCCCCACCTCCCTTTGCAAGGCGATTTGCAGCTCTCGCTACCTTTAGCTCACATGCCGTCAATCGAACACAAGTTGCTTTCCAACGGGCTCCCGCTGTACCGGGTCTCGGTCGAGGGCGCTCGCTCGACCACGATCCTGATCGCCTTCGACGCCGGCGCGCGCACCGAACGCCCCGATGAGAACGGAATGGCCCATTTTCTTGAGCATCTAGTGTTCAAGGGGGGCGAGAAGTACCCGACGTATCGCGACGTCAACGAGGCGGCCGAGCGGATCGGCGCGGTGCTGAACGCCTACACCAGCCACGACCTGGTGGCCTTCCACATCACCGCCCGGGCGATCAAGGCGTTCGAGGCCGCCGATCTGCTGACCGACTTCGTCGGGCGCCCCAGGATCGACGCCGATGAGCTCAACCGCGAGCGCGGCGTCGTCGTGCAGGAGATCGCCCGCGCCAACGATCAGCCGTCGGTCATGGCCGAGCACCTGATCGACGAGGCCGCCTTCGGGGATCATCCGCTCGGCCGCCCCGTCCTCGGGCCCGCGGAGCACATCCGCGACGCCTTCACACGTGAGGGCATCGTCGCCTTCCGCGAGCGCCGGTGGGCTCCCGAGCGCGGTGGCGCGTTCCTGGTCGGCAATCTCGAGGAGCTGCCCGCGAACGGGGCGGTCGACGAGCTGTTCACCCGCTTTCCGGTCAGGCCGGCTCCCGAGCCCTACGAGCCGGCGCCGGCGCTGCAACCGAGAACGCTCGTCAAAGAGCGC
>JAFAWR010000336.1 GCA_019241635.1 Solirubrobacterales bacterium | reverse complement strand
CTGTCCGCGCAGTTTCTGACCGACTTCGCCGTGTCATCGGTCCGGTTTGTCATCCTGCGCGGCGCGGCCCTGACCACGGTGCTGCGCGCAAGCTGGGTCTACATCATCGACGCGGCCCTGTCCGGCGTCGCGCTGGTCGTCGCCAGGGACGTTCGCGCCGCGCCCCTGGCCGCGCTCTCGCTTGTGCCGCTGCTCGGCCTGCTGGCGGTGTTCGCCCGCGAGCGCCACAGCCGCCTCGAGAGCATGCTCGAGCTCTCGAGCGCCTACCGCGGCACCGCCCTCGTCCTCGGCGACGTCATCGAAGCCGACGACGGCTACACCGGCGAGCACTGCAAGAGCGTCGTCACGCTCGCACTCGAGCTCGCCGAGCACCTCGACCTCACCCCCGAGCGCCAGCGCAACCTCGAGTTCGCCGCGCTCCTGCACGACGTGGGCAAGATCGCCATCCCCAAGGAGATCATCAACAAGCCCGGCAAGCTCGACCCCCACGAATGGACGATCATCAAGACCCACACCCTCGAAGGGCAGAAGATGCTCGACCGGGTCGGCGGATTCATGCGCGAGGTCGGGATGATCGTGCGCTCCCACCACGAGCGCTGGGACGGCGGCGGCTACCCCGACGGGCTAGCCGGCGAGCAGATCCCCCTCGAGGCCCGGATCATCTCCTGCTGCGACACCTGGAACGCCATGCGCACCGACCGCCCCTACCGGGGCGCGCTGGCGCTCGACGTGGCGCTCGCCGAGCTGCTCTCGAACGCCGGCAAGCAGTTCGACCCGCACGTCGTCGACGCGTTCGTGCAGCTCGTCGTCCCGAACAGCGAACCCACCCCGGCCGAGGCGCCCGCGACCGAAACCTCCCCGGCGCGTCCGGCGCCGGCGCTGATCGCGGGCCCCGCCGAGTCCTAGACCGGATCGGCGCGCAGGCCAGTGTGCGGCCGCCCGCCGACCTGACTATCTTTTCTCATTTCTCGCTAATCCTGAAACACCGTTTTGCGGTGCGACTTTGTTAGGCTAGGTTCCACTCCGGCGGTCTGCCCCCATGTCCGGAGGCCTTACCGTTCCTCCGGGATCGGGATTGAGAAAAGCCGCGACGGCACGGCGGATACCCCATGACCGTGACCCTGACAGCAAGCACTGGTGCGAAGATCCTCGTGTGGCGCGAGAAGGACATGTTCGCCGCCCTGCGGGCCGGCGGTAGCGAGGAGGCCCAGATCTGCCTGGGGGTCGACCTGTTCGAGGTGATCGCCGAGCTCGCCGAACTGGATCTCGACGACGAGGAGCAATCCGAGGAGGCGATCGAGCTCGCCGACGGCGCCCGGCAGCGTCTGTCCTCGCTGCCCACCCAGCGCCCGCGCTGATCGCCGCGGTCCACCGCTGCGAGCAGCGCGTGAGCGCACCGGATCCGGGTATCCCGATGTTCTGATGGATTCCGCGCGTGGACAACTGCTGGTGGCCGGTCCGGCGCTGCTCGATCCGAACTTCTGGCGCACCGTGGTGCTGATCGTCGAGCACAACGACGACGGCGCGCTGGGTCTCGTGCTGAACCGCCCGTCGGAGACCAGCGTCCGCGAGGCCGTCCCCCAGCTCGCCCCCGTGCTCGACCCAGACGATCCGCTGTTCATCGGCGGCCCCGTCCAGCCCTCGTCGGTCATCGTTCTGGCCGAGTTCGAGGATCCCAGCGACGCGGCTCTGCTCGCCTTCGACGACGTCGGGGTGCTGGGCACCGGAGCCTCAGAGGAGGAGCTCACCGTCGGTGTGCGCAGCGGTCGGGCCTTCCTCGGTCACGCCGGCTGGGGACCCGGCCAGCTCAACGGCGAGCTCGAGCGCGGTGACTGGATCCTCGAGCCGGCCAAGCTCGAGGACGCGTTCTCGGCGCAGGCGCGCAGTCTGTGGTCCGAGGTGCTGACGCGCAAGGGCGGAAGCTACGCCCTGGTGGCGCGGATGCCCGCGGACCCATCGATGAACTGATCGCCCTCGGCCATCTACGATCACGGACATCGCGCCCGATCACACCCACGCGCACGGCCACACCCATGCGCACGGCCACGGCCACGCGCACGTGCATGTGAACCGCGACACCGAGATTCGCCCGCTGATGCTGGCGCTGGCCCTGATCCTCGGGTTCATGGTCGTCGAGATCGTGGCCGGGGTGGTCGGCTCGTCTCTGGCGCTGCTCTCCGACGCCGGGCACATGCTCACCGACGCCGCCGCCCTCGGCGTGTCGCTCGCGGCGGCGCGCCTGGCCGCGCGCCCCGCGTTCGGGGCGATGACCTACGGGCTCGGCCGGGCCGAGATCCTCAGCGCGCAGGCCAACGGCCTGACCCTGCTCGTCCTCGCCGGACTGATCGTCTACGGCGCCATCGTCCACCTGGTCTCCCCGGCCGAGGTGACCGGCGGGCTCGTGCTCGCCGTGGCCCTGACCGGCATCCCGGTCAATCTGGTGGCCGCCCGGATCCTCGCGGGCGGTCACGATCACGAGCGCAGCCTCAACGTCGAGGGGTCCTACCGCCACATCCTTACCGACCTCTACGGCTTCATCGCCACCGCGATCGCCGCCGCGGTGATCCTCGCCACCGGCTTCGACCGGGCCGACGCGATCGCCTCGCTACTGATCGCCGGGCTCATGCTCCACGCGGGGTACGGCCTGCTGAAGGCATCCGGGCGGGTGTTCATGGAGGCGGCACCCGCGGGACTGGACCCGGATGAGATCGGCAACGCCCTGGCCGCTCAGGCCGGGGTCGTCGAGGTCCACGACCTGCACGTGTGGGAGGTCACCTCAGGCTTCGCCGCCCTCTCGGCGCACGTGGTGGTGCGGGCCGGCGATGACTGCCACGACGTCCGGCGCTCGCTTCAGCACCTGCTCGAGGAGCGCTTCGCCGTGGACCACACCACGCTGCAGGTCGATCACGAGCCGGCGCCGCTGCAGATCGAGGTGCCGAGCCCGCCCGGCTCGGGGCGCGAGCGACGGTAGACTCGCCGCCATGAGCGTGGCGCCATGAAGGTGATCAAGCCTGGCGCGGATCGCGACGTTCCGCGCGGTGTGGTGGGAGGCAGCGAGATCTCGCAGTCCAGCACCGGCGCGCAGAACATCTACATGGCGGTATTCCGGGTCCCTCCGGGGACCCAGTCACGTCCTCACTACCACGAGAACTGCGAGAGCGCGGTCTACATGCTCTCGGGGTCGCTGCGGGTCAAGTGGGGCGACCGCTTGGAGCAGGAGCTCATGCTCGAGCCGCGTGACCTGGTCTACGTGCCGCCGCGCGAGACCCACGTGCTCGAGAACGTCTCGGACACCGAGCCCGCCGAGTACGTCGTGGCGCGCGACTCTCCGCTCGAGGACGCGGTGATCGTGCCCTGGGCCGAGGCGCCGGACGCCAGCCTGCCCGGTTAGCCGACGCCGCCCGGATCCAGCACCACGTAGTCGCCGTCGTCGAGCACGAACAGCCCGCCGTGCACAAGTACCTCGTGGGCGTGCGCCGGCCCGCGGAGCAGCGCGGTCTTGCTGAGGATCTCCGCCTCGGTGGCGGTCGGAGCCAACGCGGTGACCTGCACGACGCCGGTGAACGCGGGCTTCCCGGTCCCCGGGTCGAGCAGGTGATGCGAGACATGGCCGTCGGCGTCGATCCAGCTGCGCTTGCCGATGCCGCTCGTGGCGACGCCCCCCGAGCGAAGCGCGAACGTGTGCAGGGTGGCGTCTTCGAACGGGCTCGCCACGTGCACCTCGCGCACCGGAGCGGCGCGTCCGCCGAGCCGCAGATCGCCGCCGCAATCGATCACGAACGCGCCATGGTCGGCCAGCAGCGCGCTCAGCTCGTCGGCGAACACGCCCTTGGCGATTCCGCCCGGATCGATCCGCACGCCGGCCGGCCGGATCACCGAGCTGGCTCGGCGATCGGTGCGCACGAGCCGCCAGTTCGCCTCGGGCGACGGCCGCCCCGCGCGGCGTGGCGGCGCCATCGCAAGCGCGATCCGGAGTGGGACACCCGGGCCTTCGTAGTGCGACTGGTATCCGGCTTGCTCGATCTCGGTGAGCAGCGTGGGATCGACCAGGCCGCCCGTGGCGCGCGCGGCCTGAAGCCCGGCCTCCACCACGCGCCGCATCAGCGGGCTGACGGTCACCGTCTCGCCGGTGTCCTCGTTGAGCCGGGTCAGCTCGCTGCCCGGCTCGAAGCGGCTGAATTGCCCGTGCCAGCCCAGCAGCTGCCGACGCGCTCGAAGTGTCGCGGCGGCGGCGTCGTCCGGATTGCCATCGGCGGCGATCACCGTGCAACTCGAGCCGAAGCAGGCGAACGTCTCGCGCTGCTCGATCAGTGCTTCGACGAGGGCGCTCATGACTGGCTCGTGGTCACGCTGCTCGTGCCGCTGCCGCTGCTGGTGCCACTGCCGCTCGAGCTGTTGCCGGAGCTGGAGCTCGAGTTCGAGGATGAGTTCGAGTTCGAGCTTGTCGACCCGGAGCTGCTCGTAGTCGTGGTCGGGGTGGTTGTCGTGGTGGTGGCGGTGCTCGGCGTGGAGGCGATCGTGGTCGCCGTGCTCGACGTCTTGCTGGCCAGCGCCGGGTCGTGGCCCGAGATGAGGACGATCGCGATCATCAGCCAGGCGGCGACGAACAGCGCCACCGCGCCGGAGATGACCCGCGTGCGGATCTTCCGCGCCCGCGCGGCTCGCTCGTTGCGGAGCGCCTGCCCGCGGGCGCGGGCGGTTTCTTTGGAGTCAGTCGTTCGTGGTGTCATGGCAACAGCTTCGTCCTGCGCCGTATCAGCCACGTAGGCGAGGGCTAAGAGGTCTATATGAGCTCGAACAGGCAGCCCGTGAAGTACTCGCCCGCCACCGAGACCAGGAAGCACACGAGCTCGGCCAGCTCGTCGTCGGTGGTCCTGGCGCCAGGGGCGATCGTCACCGCGGTCACCCCGTAGCGCGCCCATTCCACCGACAGCGTTCGCGCCAGGTTCTCGAGCCCGGCGCGAGCGGCGCCGGCGAACGATCGTTCCACCGCCGGCGGCGCGATCAGCAGCACCTTCCCCGCGCCGGCCGGGATCAGCGCGCCGGTGGCCACGCCGCGAGTCGCCGCCCATGCCGCCTCGAGGGCGGCGTCGAGCCCCTCGTGTCCCCCGTCGGCGAACGTCGGCGCGGAGTCGAACACCAGCGCGTGAAGGGGGGCGATCCCGGCTGCCCAGTCCTTTACGTCGTCCTCGTCGAGGGCGGGGTCGAGCTCGTGCACGGCGGCTCCGAGGTCGCACAGCGACCGAGCAACCGCGGGGACCGGCCGCCGGCCGGCCGGTGCGACCGCGGAGACCGACCGGCCGGCCACCGCGACCGCGCGACCCGCCAGAAGGCCTTGCCTGAGCAGCGTCACCGGACGTACACCGTATCCACTGATGCCGCAGTAGGATCGGGGCCTCCGATCGAGGAAGGAGCAACTGCGACGATGCTTTCCTACGCCCACGGGGCCAATCCCGAGCCGCTGCTCGGCGAGACCATTCCTCACAACCTCGAGCGGACGATCGCGCGTGTACCGGATGCCGAAGCCCTTGTCTGCAGCCACCAGGGCGTGCGCTACACCTACGCCGAGTTCGGCCGGGCCGTCGACCGGCTGGCCGGCGGCATGCTGGCGGCTGGGCTCGAGCCGGGCGACCGCGTCGGGGTGTGGGGACCCAACCGCGCCGAGTGGACCCTCACCCAGTACGCCACCGCCAAGGCCGGGATCATCCTGGTCAACATCAATCCGGCCTACCGCGTCTCGGAGCTCCAGTACGCGCTCGGCCAGTCGGGCTGCCGCTGGATCGTCTCCACGCAGGAGCTCAGAGGATCTGATTTCGTCGCGATGGTCGATCAGGTGCGGCCGGATCTTCCCCAGCTCGAGCGCGCGGTGTTCTTCGAGACGCCCGAGTGGGAGGAGCTGGCCTCCGGGGATGGGTTCACCGGCGACCTGCGTGCGCTCGGCGAGGAGCTCGACTTCGACGATCCGATCAACATCCAGTACACGAGCGGGACCACGGGCTTCCCCAAGGGCGCCACGCTCACCCACCACAACATCCTCAACAACGGCTACTTCGTGGGCATGCTGCTCGGCTACAGCGAGCGCGACCGCATCTGCATCCCGGTGCCGCTGTATCACTGCTTCGGCATGGTGCTCGGCAACCTCGCCGCCACCACCCACGGCGCCTGCATGGTCTACCCGGCCGAGGTGTTCGATCCCGTGGCGACGCTCAAGGCCTGCTCCGAGGAGCGCTGCACGAGCGTCTACGGCGTGCCGACGATGTTCATCGCCGAGCTCGGCCACGAGCGCTTCTCCGAGTTCGACTACGGGCCGCTGCGGACCGGGATCATGGCCGGCTCGCCGTGCCCGATCGAGGTGATGAAGCGCGTGTCCTCGGACATGGGGATCGACGAGATGAGCATCGCCTTCGGCATGACCGAGACCTCGCCGGTGACCACCCAGGTCTCACGCGACGACACGCTGGAGAACCGCTGCGGCACGGTCGGCCAGGTCATGCCGCACGTCGAGATCAAGGTCGTCGACCCGGACACCGGGCGCACTGTCCCGCGCGGCGAGCCCGGCGAGTTCTGCGCCCGCGGCTACGTGGTCATGCGGGGCTACTGGAACGACCCCGAGCGCACCGCCGAGTCGATCGACCGGGAGCGCTGGATGCACACCGGCGACCTCGCCACCATGGACGAGCAGGGCTACGTCAGGATCGTCGGCCGGATCAAGGACATGGTCATCCGCGGCGGCGAGAACGTCTACCCGCGCGAGATCGAGGAGTTCCTCTACACCCATCCCCAGATCGCCGACGTTCAGGTCATCGGCGTTCCCGACGATCGCTACGGTGAGGAGCTCATGGCCTGGGTCATCCCGCGTCCGGAGACCTCGCTCACCGAGGAAGCGGTCCGCGAGTTCTGCAAGGGCCAGATCGCCCACTACAAGATCCCGCGCTACGTGAAGTTCGTCGACGCCTTCCCGATGACGGTCACCGGCAAGGTGCAGAAGTTCAAGATGCGCGAACAGGCCACCGAGGAGCTCGGCCTGACCGACGCCGCGGCGATCGCTACCGCGTAGCGGAGCGGAGGACCAAGAAGCGCGGGCCCTGGCTTCGGCTAAGACGCGGCCCGCGCGGGCCCACGCAGCTGAGCGCGCGCCGCCCGCCGGGCGCCCCGCCGCCCCACCCGCGAGAGCTCGGTGTGCAGCTCGCGGATCCGCGAAAGGATGTAATCCGAGGCTTCCTGCTGCTGCTCGCGCGAGGAGTTCGCGACGGTCTCGAAGCGAAACGGCTTGCCGAACTGGACGGTCACCTTGGGGAACTGCAGCCGCTTCCAGTTGCGCACCTGATAGGAGCCGAGCACCGCCACCGGGACGACCGGGACGCCGGATTCGACGGCCAGGCGGCCGATGCCGGGGCGCGCGTCGTCAGCCAGCTGGCCGGTCCGCGACCGTCCCCCCTCGCAGTACATGACCACCGCCCCGCCCCGGGCGAGGATCCGGAACGCGGTGACGAACGCCTCCTCGTCTTGATGGCCGCGGCGCACCGGGAAAACGCCCCCGTGGCTGAACACCCACGCCCCGATGCCCTTGAACAGCTGCGACTTGCCCATGAACTGCACACGGCGGCGAATGAACGCGCCGGTGAAGAAGTGGTCCATGAACGACGCGTGGTTCGGCGCGAGGATGACCGGTCCGTTGGGAACGTTCTCCGAGCCGAACCCGCGGGCCCGGTAGGCGAGGAGCGCCCACACGACGGTGGAGATGCGCACGATCTCGTAGACCTTGGATTCGGGCTCGTGGTCGCGGACCAGCGCGTGGTAGTGGTCGAACGCCTCCTTGGGCCGGGGGTCCTTGTAGACCTGGGGCTTGATCTCGACGTCGGGCATCGGTCCCTCCGCGGTGCGGTCTACCCGGTGAGCGGGAGCACCATCGCCGGCTTTTCGATCTCGTGCTCGGCGCTCGTTGCCACCACAGCGGTGCCGATCGCGAAGAACTCGATCACGTGCGAGCCCCAGCCGTGGCTGCGCTCGATGATCCGGGCGCCCACGATCCCGCCGGCCTGGAGCTCGTCGGCCTCGCGCTGCATGCGCTCCATCGACAGCTCGCGCGCCTCGTAGAGCGCTTGGGTGTAGTTGGGCATCTCGACGTTGCGGCCCATCTGCTTGAGCGAGGCCATCATCCCCTGACGGCCCACGTGGTAGACGCAGTTGCCCATCACGAGCCCGACCGGTCGATAGCCGGCCCGGAGCAGCTTGGCGAAGTCCTGCCCGCTGAGATCGCTGGTGAACGGACGCCCGGTCGGGGCGCGGTGCAGCTCACCGCCGCGGTGCTTGACCGCCGTGCCGACCGAGATGAACTCGGCCAGGTCGGCACCCCATTCGTAGCGCCCGATGTCGAGCCTCACCCCGACGATGCCATCGGCGCCGAGTTGGTCGGCCTCCTCCTCCATGCGGGTCATGGCCAGCTCACGAGCGTGGTACATGGCCTGGGTGAGGACGCCGAGCTCCTGGCTCTGGTTCCAGCCGGCCTGCTGCCAGCCGATGTGGTAGATCGAGCTGCCCAGCACCAATCCGAGCGGCTCGAACCCGGACTGCTTGACCAGCAGGAACTCGTCCACCGAAAGATCGCTGGTGAAGAACCCGCGCGCGACCTCCTGCTTCATCCGCTCGATCCGCTCCCGGCCGGACTCGGGGATACCGGCCAGCGAGCCCGCCTCGTAGGTCGCCTGATGCGGCGCCTCGGCTGGGGCGAGCGTCTGCGGCTGAGGCTCGGCCGGCGCCTGCGCGTCGTCGTCGCCGTCACGTTTCAGAAATCCCATCGCGTTCTCCTCGCTTACTCGGTCAACAGACGCTCGAGCGCGCGCCGGGTCGCTTCGCTCCGGCTCGCCTCGACGGCCAGCGCCTCACTCAGCGTGGCCAGCCAGGCGTCGATCTCGAGCTCCTCGTTCTTGAGGACGATCCCCCCCGACAGCCTGGCGCAACGGGGCTGGACGGCGCCGCGCTCGCGGCGCAGCTCGAGCCGCCGGTCGCCCAGGTCGACGGTCACGCCCTGCACCGCCTTCGGTCCGAACATCCCCGCCCGGCGCCGATCCACCCGCACTCGTCCCGGGACCGCCTCCTCGAGCTTGGCGGCCATGCTCTCCACGAACGCATTCAGATCGCTTTGGTCGGCCCGCAGCGAGGCGGCCAGGAGATCCAGGTCGAGCGCGGACTCGTCGGTGCTCACGCGCCTCAGGCTACTCGACGTGTTTCGCAGGGTCACGGTTGGTAAGCCTGTTGGTATCACCACTGAGACAACATCGGTCCCGTTCGTGGACCTGAACGACAAGAATCGCATGCCCCAGCTCGGCTTCGGCGTCTTCCAGGTGCCGGCCGAGGAGACCGCCGAGGCGGTCGGACACGCGCTCCACACCGGCTACCGGTCGATCGACACGGCCGCCGCCTACGGCAACGAGGAAGGCGTGCGCGCCGGCGTGCAGGCCAGCGGCCTCGAGCGCGGCGACGTGTTCATCACGACCAAGCTGTTCAACACCGATCACGGCCGAGATCAAGCCCGGCGGGCCTTCCAGCAGAGCCTCGAGACGCTCGGCAACGACTACATCGACCTGTACCTGATCCACTGGCCCGTCCCGGCCAAGGACCTCTACCTCGAGACCTGGGAGACCCTCTGCTCGCTGCGCGACGAGGGCGCGGTCCGCTCGATTGGCGTCTCGAACTTCCAGATCGACCACCTGGAGCGGATCATCGACGCAACCGGCGTGGTGCCGACGGTCAACCAGATCGAGCTGCACCCCCGGCTCCAGCAGCCCGAGCTCCGCCGCTTCCACGCCGAGCAAGGGATCCTCACCGAGGCGTGGAGCCCGCTCGGCCAGGGCGCTGTGCTCGACGATCCGGTGATCGTGGAGATCGCCGCGGCGCACGACCGCACACCCGCCCAGGTCGTGCTCCGCTGGCACATCCAGCTCGGCAACGTGGTGATCCCGAAGTCGGTCACCCCGTCGCGGATCGAGGAGAACTTCCAGGTGTTCGACTTCGAGCTGAGTGACGCGGAGATGAGTCGGTTGGGCGAGCTGGACCGCGGCGAAAGGACCGGTCCGGACCCCGATACGTTTGAGTGATCCGACACGGGGCGTGGCGGATTTGGGCCGTGATCACGGCCAAAATCTGCCACGGGCCCTATCCTCCGGCGCTGTCCCACCACGACAGGAGGAGCAGTGCCGGAGGTCGAGGCGCACATCACGGGAACCGTGTGGAAGATCGAGGTCGAGGTCGGCGACAACGTGGCCGAGGGCGACACGGTGGTGATCCTCGAGTCGATGAAGATGGAGATGCCCGTCGAGGCCGAGGACCCCGGCGTGGTCAAGGAGATTCTCGTCGAGGAGGGTCAGTCGGTCTCCGAGGGAGACGCGCTCGTTGTCCTCGAGTGAGGATGCCCCGGGCGGCCGACTGCTCGTCGACGAGCCCGCGCCCGGCGTGGCGCGGCTGACCATCTCGAACCCCGACAAGCGCGGCGCGCTGGACCACGCGATCCTGGACGGCTTCACGTCGACCCTGTCGGCGCTCGACGCGCGCTGCGTGATCATCACCGGGGAGGGCCGCACGTTCTCGGCCGGCTACGACATCGGCGATCTGCGCGACGGCGGGTTCCAGGCCGAGGCGGAGCGGCTGGTCGCCCACCCGTTCACGGCCGCGTTGGAGGCGGTCGAGGCCTATCCCTTCCCCACGCTGGCCGCGCTCAACGGCCACACGATCGGCGGTGGACTCGAGCTCGCGCTGGCCTGCGACCTGCGCATCGCCTCCGGCACGATCGCGCTGGCCATGCCGCCGGCCAAGCTCGGCCTGGTCTACTCGCACACCGGGATCCGTAAGTTCATCGAGACGATCGGCGCTCCCCGTACCCGCGAGCTGTTCCTCCTCGGGCGCCGGATCAACGCGCGGACCGCCCGCGACTGGGGCCTGGTCAACGCGATCGCCGAGGATGGACGGATCGCCGAGGAGGCGCTCGAACTGGCCACGGAGATCGCTGCCAACGCGCCCCTGGCCCAGCGCGGCAACAAGCGCGTGATCGACGCGGTGCTGAGCGCCCGGGCGGCGATGGATCCGGATCTCGAGCGCGAGTTGATCGATCTGCGCCAGGCCTGCTTCGCCTCGGAGGACTTCCGCGAAGGTGTTCGCGCATTTTCCGAGAAGCGCGCGCCTCGGTGGCTCGGCCGCTGATCCGTCCGGCGTCACACTTACGCTGAAGTCGCCCGATGCCGCCGCAGGTTGACCCGTAGGGGGACCGCATGATCGAGATCGAAGCCCGTCTTAGCGAGCTGCGCGCGATGGGCTTGCAGCGTCGCGTTCGCCTGGTCAGCGGGCCGCAGGGGCCGCATGTGGTCCTGAACGGCAAGCCGGTGCTGCTGCTGTGCTCGGACAACTACCTCGGGCTGGCCGACCATCCGCGCGTCCGCGAAGCCGCAGCGGACGCCGCCATGCGCTGGGGCGTCGGGGCGGGCGCGTCCCGCCTCGCCTCGGGCACGATGACCGTTCACCGCCGCCTCGAGGAGCGCCTGGCCGCGTTTCACCGCCGCGAGAGCGCCCTGCTGTTCGGATCGCACCTGGAGGCCGCCGCCGGCGTGATCGCCGCACTGGCCCGCCCCGGCGACCTCGTGTTCTGCGATGAGGGAAGCGGCGCCGCGCTGATCGACGGCTGCCGGCTCTCCCGCGCCGAGCTGTTCGCCTACGACCACTGCGACGTCGAACACCTGGACTGGGGGCTTTCGCAGGCGCAGGGCCGCGGGGTGCTGATCGTCACCGACAGCGTCTTCGCCCTGGACGGCGGCGTGGCGCCGCTCGAGGAGATCGTCGAGCTCGCCCAGCGCCGCCGCGTGCGCCTGCTGGTCGACGAAGCCGACGCCATCGGCTCGCTCGGGCCGGGTGGCTGCGGCGCGCTCGCCGAGCTCGGCCTCGAGGATCAGGTCGACGTGACCGTCGGAACCCTCGGCAAGGCGCTCGGCTCGGACGGCGCATTCGTGGCCTGCGACCGGCTGATGACCCACTACCTGCTGAACGCGGCCAGGACGCTGATGTTCTCGACCGCCCCGGCACCGCCGGCGGTGGCCGGTGCCCTGGCCGCGCTCGACCTGCTCGAGCAGCGCCCCCGCCTGGTCGAGAAGCTGCACGTGAACGCGGCGGCGCTCCGCTCCGGGCTGGAGGGCGAGGGCTTCGACCTGAGCGGCTCGTTCACCCACCTGCTCCCGATCGTGGTCGGCGACCCCGGGCTCACCGTGCGCATCTGCGAGGAGGCGCTCGGCCGGGGCGTGTTCGCCCAGGCGATCGCGCCCCCCGCGGTCGCCGGGGTGAGCTCGCGCCTGCATCTGTCCGTGATGGCGTCGCACCGGGTCGAGGAGCTGGGGGCCGCCGCCGCGGTCATCGGACAGGTCGCCCGCGCCGCCGGCTTCGACCCGCGGTCGTCGATCGCCTTCGAGGACTCCGCCGAGGAGGCGTATGTGGCCAAGCCCGCCGATGGCTACGAGCTCGAGACCGGACGCAGCGCGCCGTTCGACTACGAGCGGGTCGCGCGCGCGGCCTGATCCGGCCGCGCCGCCGCACCCCCAGGCAGCTCGAGCTAGCCGTCGTAGGGCTCGAAGTCCCGCTTGCGTGCCCCGCACACCGGGCAGAACCAGGTCTCGGGGATGTCCTCGAACGCGGTCCCCGAGGGGATCCCGCCGTCGGGATCGCCCTCGGCAGGGTCATAGATGAACCCGCACGATCCGCAAATCCACTTCACTCGCCCAAGGCTAACGGCGCGTCGGGGAGAATGCGCTCCGATGAAAAACCGGGCGAGACACGCGTGAGCGGCGAACGGCCCGGGCCGCCCGGCGAGGCGATCAACTATGGCCCCACCACCGAGCCCAGGCAGGCCGGCACGGTGATCCTGCTCCGCGGCGGCGCCGGCGCGCTCGAGGTGCTGCTCGTGCGCCGGAACCCCACCGCGCGGTTCATGGGCGGGGCTTGGGTGTTCCCGGGCGGAGCCGTCGATCGCCACGAGGGCCAGGGCGATCGCGCGCTGCGCGCCGCGGCGATCCGCGAGCTTCAGGAGGAGGCGGCGGTCGCGCTCGCGGATCCGGGCGACCTCGTCCCGTTCTCGCGCTGGATCACGCCGGCCGAGGTCAAGATCCGCTTCGACACCTGGTTCTACCTGGCGCCGGCGCCACCCGGCGTCGAGGCTCGGCCGGATGGCAGCGAGGTGGTCGAGGCACGCTGGTATGAGCCGGCGGCGGCGCTCGCGGCCCGCCAGCGCGGCGAGCTGTTCCTGGTCTTCCCGACGATCAAGCACCTCGAGCAGCTGTCGGCCTTCAGCTCGGCCGACGCGCTGCTCGCCCATGCTCGCGGCCGCGAGATCCACCCGGTTCAGCCGCGCGTGGTGCATCAGGGCGAGACCGCCCGGATCGTGTTGCCCAGCGAGCCCGGCTACTCGGACTGACCGGCATATACTCGCGGCCGTGACGGCCTCGCTGCCCGTCGATGTCCAGTCGGTGTTCGATCGGTTCATCACCACCGAGCTGACCACCGTCGATCGCACCGGCCAGCCGATTACCTGGCCGGTCACCCCCTACTATCGCCCGGGCGACTCGTGCATCGACGTCACCACCGGCCTCGGCTATCCCAAGAAGGCCGACGACGCCCAGGCCAACCCGCTGGTCTCGCTGCTGTTCTCCGATCCGACCGGAAGCGGGATCGAGCGTCCCCCCACCGTGCTCGTTCAGGGCTCGGCCGAGATCGACGATCACGACCTGGAAGCCAACCGCGGGCGCTACGCCCGGGAGGCGGCCAACAAGCTCCCGTCGATGAAAGGCCGGCAGCCGCCGGAGGCGATCCAGCGACTGTTCAGCTGGTACTTCACACGCATCTACATACACGTGCGCCCGGAGCGCGTGTACGTGTGGCGCTCGGCGGACTCCGAACCCGAGCTCTACGACACGCACATGGAGGAGGTCCGCTCCGGTCACTCCGAGGAGCCCGACCGCTTCCATGCCGATCCGGAGGGCGGCGCGATCAACTGGCATCCCCGCTTGAACGAGCTCGGCACGATCTACCCGACCGCGGTCCTCTCGATCGTCTGTCCCGACGGCTTCCCGTTCGCCATGCGCGTGGCGGTCCACGCCCACGCGGCCGATCGCCAGATCCGGATCGAGAACCCGCCCGCCGGCGCGCCGATCCAGCCGGGGCTGGCCTGCCTGACCGCCCACGCGCACGATCCAAGCTTCGGCGCCATGCAGAACTTCCAGGTCCGCGGCGACCTCGTGCTGCGCGACGGGTGCTGGGTCCTGGTTCCGCACAAGCTGGTGGGCGGCATCGAGGCGCCGGCTTCGAAGCTCGCGTTTGTTCGCGCCAACGCCGGCAAGGCGATCCGCTTCCGGCGCACCGCCAAGCGGGAACTACAGCGGCGCACTTCTAGCTAAGCCGCGGCCTCCTCCTGCGAGATCACGTGCAGCACCGCGTTGATCAGCGCCAGGTGGGTGAAGGCCTGCGGGAAGTTGCCCAGGTGGCGTCCGGTCTTGGCCTCGAGCTCCTCGGCGTAGAGCCCGAGCGGCGAGGCGTGCGCCAGCAGCCGCTCGCAGAGCTGCGCCGCCCGCTCGGCCTCGCCGATCTCCGATAGCGCCGAGACCATCCAGAACGAGCAGATCAGGAACGTCCCCTCCTCGCCGCTCAGCCCGTCGTCGGTCTCCTGCACCCGGTAGCGCAGGACGAACCCGTTCTCCGAGAGCTCCGAGGCGATGGCCAGGACGGTCGCCCGGACGCGCTCGTCGTCCGCCGGCAGGAAGCGGACGAGCGGGATCAACAGGGTCGAGGCGTCGAGCGCGTCGGTTTCGTAATGCTGGCGGAACACGCCCCGATCGGATACGCCGTGCTTAAGGATGTCGGCGCGGATCTGCTCGGCGACCTCGCGCCACTGGGCGGCCAGCTCCATCTCGCCCTCGATCTCGGCCAGACGCGAGCCGCGGTCGAGCGCCACCCAGCACATCAGCTTGGAGGACACGTAGTGCTTGGGCTCACCGCGCGCCTCCCAGATCCCCTGGTCGGGCTGCTCCCAGATGGCCAGCGCGCAGCGGACCTGATCCTGGATGACCGGCCACAGCCGCTGGGGGATGTGGCCGCCCATCTTGGTGTGCAGGTAGACGGAGTCGAGCACGGCGCCGAACACGTCGTTCTGGTGCTGCTGGTAGGCGCCGTTGCCGATCCGCACCGGCATCGCGCCCTCGTAGCCCTTCAGATGCGAGAGCTCCTGCTCGTGGAGGTCGCGCTCGCCGCCCAGCCCGTACATGATCTGGAGCGCGCCGTCGGCGCCGCGCTCGAGATCGGCGACGAACTGCATGAAGTCGTCGGCCTCCCAGTCCAGGCCGAGCGCGTGCAGGCCCCACAGGGTGAACGTGGCATCGCGCATCCAGCAGTAGCGGTAGTCCCAGTTGCGCTCCCCCTGCGGCGTCTCGGGCAGCGACGTCGTCGCAGCGGCCACCGTGGCGCCGGTCGGCACGTAGGTCAGGCCCTTGAGGGTCAGTGCGGATCGCTGGAGGTGCGAGCGCCAGCGGTGATCGGGGAACCGTCCCCCGGCCAGCCAGTTGCGCCAGTAGTGGAAAGTCGTCTGGAGCCGCTCCTTGGCGTTGGCGGTGTGCTCGGGGCCGTGCAGCCCATGGCGCCAGCCCAGCGCGACGAACCGCTCCTCGCCGGCGCTCAGCGTGTGCCGGGCGCGCGCCCGGTTGCCCTCGATCCCGATCCGCAGGTCGCTGATCAGGCGCAGGACGGTGTCGCCGTCGGTGGCCTCGGCCGCCGACCAGTCTTCGGTGACGCGCGTCCAGCGCGCCGGCGTGCGGCCGTAGTCGAACATCGGCTCGCACACCGCCTCGATCTGGACCTGGCCCTCGATGCACTCGATCAGGCGCACCAGCATGTGATCGGCGTCGTGGTCGGTGGGCGGCCGCGTGTGGGTCGTCTCGTCGGCGTGATCGCCGTGCCAGGGGCCGATGGTCAGGCCGTCGCGGACGACGACCCAGCCGGACGGACACATCCACGTCGTCTCGAGGATCATCGTGCCCGGTACGTAGCGGACCGAGAGCGGTACGAGAATCCCGTACGGCCCGACCCGGAACGAGCCGGCCCGCCGGTCGAGCATGGCGCCGAACACGCTCGGCGAGTCGAAGCGGGGCAGGCACATCCATTCGATGCTCCCGTCGGACGCGACCAGGGCGCCGGTGTGGCAGTCGGACAGGAACCCGTAGTCGGCGATCGGCGGAAACGGAGAGCCGCCGCTCAGCGGCGCATCATGCGGAGGAAGGGGAATGCTCGGACTCATGGGCCGCGCAGCCTAACCGTCAGCGACTACGCTGTCAGTCTCGAAAGACGGAGGTGAGAGATGTCAGACGACGCAAAAAGGCCAGGGCGGCGTTCGAGCAGTGCCGAGGCGGCGGCGACGCGGTGGCGTCAGAGGCATCCCGATGAGGATGTCGACCACGATGCGCCGTCTCACGTCCCCGAGCCCGAGGGTGAGGTTCCGAACCGGCACTCGGCGAGCGCCGAAGCCGCATCGCTGCGGTGGCGCGAGCGCCAGCCCGACGAGGAGTAGTCAGCCGCCGCCGTAGGTGACGATCAGGTCGGTGAGCACGCCGACCAGGAAGCCGG
>JAFAWR010000047.1 GCA_019241635.1 Solirubrobacterales bacterium | reverse complement strand
CGCCGGGTGTTTGCCGAGCACGAGCTCGAGCGGCTGTCGGATCGTCACCTGGTGATCGCGCTCGATCAGATCTCAGATCCGCAGAACCTCGGCGCCGTGCTGCGCGCGGCCGCGTTCTTCGAAGCCGACGCGGTTCTGCTCTTGAAGAACCGCTCCGCCGAGCTGACCCCCAAGGTGGCTCGGATCGCGGTGGGGGGCGCCGAATTCGTCGACGTCTACCGGATCATCAACCTGGCCCGCAGCCTCGACACGCTGCGCGGGTACGGCTACTGGGTGTATGGGCTCGACGAACGGGGCGAGGGCACGCTGCGCGAGACCGAGTTCGACCCCAAGTCGGTGCTCGTAATCGGCGCCGAGGGACAGGGGCTGCGTCAGCGCACCCGCACGAAATGCGACGCGCTCGTTCGGATCCCCGGCGGCCGCGAGGGGGTCGAGAGCCTGAACGCCGCCGTGGCCACGGCGATCGCCCTGGCCGAGATGGCCGCTACGGCGCCGGCGGCTGGGGCTGCTGGGGAAGCGGGGCGTCGTTCGGCGGCGGAAGCGTAGAGCCGTCGCGCAGGATGATCGGGCCGAGCGGCTTCGGCGCGCCGGCCGGGGGTGGCGGGGTCGGACGGGGGGATTTCGGCGGGCTGGGGTCCGGCGGCAGCTGGATCGTCGTGCCGTAGGCCGGTGGCGCCGGATTGGGCGTTTGGGCGGGGTCGACCAGATCGGCCAGGCCCGGGTCGTCGTCGAGGCGGGGAACCCCGAGCGCCGGCAGCCCCAGCAGATCGATCGCGGTCTTGGGGATGCTGACGTGTGAGCACCAGCGGCTGTCGATGCCGGGCTTGACCGCACCGCCGAACATCAGGAGCGGGACGCGCGGTCCCAGGGCGAGCTGGACGTTGTCGGGCGTGTACTCGAGGGCCGGCGTCTTGACGTGGTCGTCGTAGCCGCCCCAGTCGTCCCAGGTCAGCATGAACACGGTCTCCTCCCAGCCACCGCCCTGGACCACCGCGTCGACCGACTGCCAGATCAAGTCCATGCCCTCGGTGACGTTCGCCGGAGGGTGTTCGTCGTAGGGGCTGTTGTGCCAGAGGAGCACAAGCGCGGGCAGGCTCCCGGCCTTGGCGTCGGTGATGAAGCTCGACGATGAGACGACGTTGGGCGAGCTCTTCAGCTCCGTGTAGAAGCCGACCGGATACTCGGCGGAGGCCGCGTAGGCGCGCCAGGTCACGTTGCCCGCTTCGGCCAGGCCGGGAAGTGAGGGCAGATCCCAGACGGGCGCCGGCTGGCGCGCGGAGGGGTTCTTGAGCGTGGCGGCCTGACCGCCCACGATCAGCATGTGGTTCGGAGTCGAGTTCGTCCCGAAGCCGGCGCAGTGGTTCTCGAGGAACGCGCCGGTGAGCGCCAGGTGCATGTAGTAGGGCAGGACCGCCGCGGTGTCGAACTGGTTGTGGGTGGCGGTGCCGGCTCCGGTCAACCACTCGTAGTAGGCGTGCCGGTCGTGGGGCTGGTCGCTCGTCGGGGGATTGGGCGCGACCGGCCAGTCGGTGGCGACGTTGGCGCCGAAGGGCGCCAGGCTGCGAAAGTAGTTGTCGGTCGTGTGGTTCTCCTGAACCATGATCACGACCCGCTGGACCCGACTCGGCATCTCGATCTCCTCTCCGGGGGCCCGGAGCCTAGCGCTCGGTCCCGGCAGGGCGTGTTGCCAGGTGGTTGGCGAGCTCGTGTGACATTAAATTCGCGTGTACCCCTTGCAATGAGTCAATACGTGGGTTACCCTGGCTGAGCAGCAAGGAGACCACCATGACCGCCTTCGATTCACACCTCCCCGCTTTCGTCGAGACCGGATTCGCGTACATGACGCGCGGTCCCATCCAGGCCGACGCGGCTGCCCTCGCCCGGAGGATGGCGCCCTGTTAGCGGGCGCGCATACCGACCGATCGCGAGGGCGACCCAACGGGTCGCCTTTTTTATTGCCCAAAGTGACTTTCTTCAGACGTACGTGGTGACACGTATGTGACAGTCACGGGTGGTCTGACGCCGCCCGATTGCACTCCCGCACAAATCAAATAGGAGGGACCTCTCATGAGAGGCAACTCGCAGGTAGCGAGCACGCGTCTGCGTGCCCGCGCTCCGGGCCTGCGCCCGCCCGCGTGGCTGATCCGCGCTCAGGCGAAGCGGCGCTGGGCCCTGCTGGAACAGCTCGAGACGATCGCGCGGATGGAAGCCGAGGCGCGGCGCGCGCGGCAATCGGGCGAGCACAGGCCGAAGCTCCGCCCGTGGCTGTGAGCATTTCGCGGGCGCCAACCTGACCGACGGGCCAGGCCCTCGGGGGGAGTTCACTCCTCCCGGGGGCCGAGCTTGTAGATCTCCCACCCGAGCTCGCTGGCCCGCGCCCGGATCCGGCGGAGCTGGCGGTGCTTCTGAAGCTTCCAGCCCCAGCGAGGGTCGGACTCTTCGAGGATCGCACGGCCGCGGCCGAGATCGGAGGAATTGAAATCGAGCCCGCGGCCACGCAGGACGATCCGCTCGACCAGGTACGGATCGATCTGGCTCAGCAGCCGAGATAGACGGCGGGTGAGGATCGAGCCGGAGACGTCACCGTGGACCAGCAGCCGTCGGGTCAGCCCCGTGGTGGAGAAATCGAGCACCGCGTCGGTCTCGGTGGCCAGCTGCCACTCCTCGCCGCAGAGCAGCGCCTGCACGTGGTCGCCGTGTAGCTCGGCGATCAGGACCGGCATCTCCGCGCCGGTCTCGGAGCGGGCGATCCAGATCTGGCCGACCTCGGGGTCGGGTTTAGGGGCGTCCACGCCCCCGAGTGCGTGTCCGTCGTCGCGAACCAGCGACAGGCGTCCGGGTTGTTTCTCTGTCATGGCCTTCCTTAGCCGGGTTGGCCGGTCCGCCATAACAACGAGTTTGCGGCGGTGCTCTTTCGGTTGGAGTTCGCGCCCGTTGATGAGCTCGGAT
>JAFAWR010000380.1 GCA_019241635.1 Solirubrobacterales bacterium | reverse complement strand
AAAGCCAACAGCCCTCGTGGAAAGGGGTGGCCCTCATGAATCGCAAGACCATTACCGCTCTGTTGGGAGCGCTCGTCCTGGCCCTGGCGGCCTGTAGCGCCGCACTGGCCGCCGGCACCGGTCCATCGGTGACCGTCCAGATCAAGTCGAGCAGCAAGACGTTGCTGAAGACGACCACCGTGCACGGTGAGTCGGGCTCGATCACCAAGGGTGGCACGCCGAAGGGCAAGTGCCCCGGGGCCAGCGCCGCCGGCGCCCTCGACGCCGCAACGCACGGCAAGTGGGTGGGCAAGTACTACGCCAGCGTCCCCGGGATCTTCGTCACCTCGATCGACGGGGTGAAGCCCACGGGCTCCTCGTTCTGGGAGCTGGTGGTCAACGGAAAGCCCGCGAGCAAGGGGATCTGCGCGGTCAAGCTCCACGCCGGGGAGCGGCTGCTGTTCAAGATCGCCAAGTAGTCAGGCCGGGCCGGCGCCGCTCATGACGTACCGGCTTGCGGTCACGGCGAGCGCGGTCGCGGTGGCGATCGTGCTCGCCGGCTGCGGGCTGGGCGCCGGCAAGGGAACCTCGGACGTTGGGCTGACCGTCACCCGTGACTTCGGCACGGTGCCGGTCGGCTCGACGCTCGAGCGCCGGGTGCCGGGCTCGCAGACCGTGATGCGGCTGCTCGAACGGTCTTTCCGGGTGAGCACCCGCTACGGCGGTGGCTTCGTCCAGTCGATCGGCGGGCAGTCCGGCACCTCCTCGCGACGCGACTGGTTCTACTACGTCAACGGGATCGAGGCCTCGCTCGGCGCGGCCGGAACCGCGGTCCACCGCGGCGACCGGATCTGGTGGGACCTGCACGACTGGACCGCCACCGACTCGGTCCCGGCCGTGGTCGGATCGTTTCCCGAGCCGTTCCTGCACGGCACGAACGGCCGGCGACTTCCCACCGACCTGGCCTGCGGGTCCGACGCCGCGGCCGCCTGCAAGCGGGTCGCGGACGAGTTTCGCGCCATCGGCGTCCCGGCGGCGACCGCGTTGATCGGGACGGGCTCCGGCTCCGATTCGCTGGCCGTCGAGGTGGGCACCTGGCATGACCTGACCGGCGAGCTCGCCGCGACGCTGATCGAGCACGGGCCGCAGGCGAGCGGGATCTACGCCCGGTTCGCCGGCCCGAACGGTTCCTCGCTCCAGCTGCTGAACCCCAGCGGGAAGGTCGTGCGCACGCTGGGCGCCGGCGCCGGACTGATCGCGGCCACCGGCCAGAGCGACACCGGCACGGTCTGGCTGATCACCGGGACGGACGCGGCCGGCGTGTCGGCGGCCGCCGCGGCGCTCACCCCGGCGCGGTTGCGCGATCACTTCGCGCTCGCGGTGAGCGGGAGTCAGGACCTGCCCGTGCCGCTGGAGGCGGGCAGGTGAGCTACCGGCGGCGCGCCAGCCCGCTGCACGCCGCCCGCGCCGCGGTCGGGTGCGCGTACTGCCTTTCGCTGCTGGTGGCCGCGCTGGTGCTGTCGGCTCCGGTCGCGCTCGGCGCGGTGCTGGCGGCCATCGCCGGCGCCGCGGTGGGCGCGAAGGTGGGGCGCGAGGTACGCCGCGCGGCGCTGTTCGCGATCCCCCTCGGCCTGGCCGTGATGGCGATCAACGCGCTGGTCGTCCGTGACGGACTCACCGTGATCATGCGGCTGGGCGATCTGCCGGTGTTCGGCCAGACCGACATCACGCTCGAGGCGACCGTGTCGGGCGCGGTGCTCGGAGCGCGCGCGGTGGCGTTGATCCTCTGCGGCGCGCTGTACACCGCCGCCGTCGACCCCGACCAGGTGCTCGGGCTGTTCCGCCGGTTCTCGTTTCACTCCGCGCTGACCGCCACGCTGGCCACCCGGATGGTGCCCGTGCTGTCCCGCGACGCGCGGCGGCTGGCCGAGGCCCAGCGCTGCCGCCCGGGTCCGCCGCCGTCGCGCGCGCGGCTCGTGCGGGCGGCCACCGCCGGCGTGCTCGACCGGGCGCTCGACGTCGCCGCCGCGCTCGAGGTGCGTGGCTACGGAGCCGCCCGCCGCGCACCTCGGGGAGGCGCGCCGCCGTGGTCGCGACATGACCTGGCCTTCAGCGCTTCGGCCGTGGCGATCGCCGTCCTGGCCGTGGGCGGCCGGGTGGCCGGACTTCTGCCGTTCAGCTCCGATCCGGCGCTCCACGCGCCGGTGCGCGCCGGCGGACTCGCGGTGGCGGCCGGTCTGCTCGTTTGCGCCCTGCTCCCGTTCGCCGACCGCCGGGGGATCGGGCGATGAGCGTGCTGGCGCTCGATCGCGTCACCTACACCTATCCGGGCGCCGTCACACCGGCTCTGAGCGACGTGACCCTGGACGTCGCGCCCGGTGAGCTGATCGTGCTGGCCGGCGGGTCGGGCTCGGGCAAGTCCACGCTGCTGCGCGCGGCCAACGGCCTCGTGCCCCATTTCCACGGCGGCCGATTCGCCGGCCGCGCGGTCGTCGCCGGCATGGACACCCGCGAGCACGGCCCAGGTGAGCTGGCCGCCGCGGTCGGCACGCTGTTCCAGGATCCCGAGACGCAGGTGGTCATGGGCACCGTCCGCGCCGAACTTTCCCTTCCGCTCGAGAATCGGGGCGAGGCCGCGCCCGCCGTGGCCCGCGGGGTCGAGGAGGTGGCGCTGGCCCTGGGCATCGCGCCGCTCCTCGACCGGCCCACCGACGAGCTGTCGGGTGGTGAGCTCCAGCGGGTCGCGCTCGGCGCCGCGCTGGTTGGACGCCCTCAGCTGATCGTGCTCGACGAGCCCACCTCGCAGCTCGATCCGGTGGCCGGCGATGAGCTGATCGCGGTGCTCAGGCGGCTGGGCGAGGACTTCGACACGGCGATCGTGCTCGCCGAGCACCGGCTCGAGCGCTGCCTGCCGTTTGCCGACCGCGCGATCGCGATGCGGTCCGGACGGGTCGTCTGCGATGGGCCGCCGGCCGAATTCCTGGCCTGGGCGTGTGCCGAGGCGCCGGAGCTCGCCACCCCCGGAGCGCGACTGCTGTTCGGATTGGGACTGTCGCCGGCGGCCGGAGTGAAGGCGGCTCGCTCCGCGCTGCGCAGCCGGGGGCTGTCCGTAGGAGCGCAGGGGCCGAGCCCTGGCGAGCCGCGGCGGCCCGCGGGCGAGGCGATCAGGTTCGACCGCGTCTGGCACGAGCTCGATCGCGGGCCCGCGATCCTGCGCGGAGTGTCGTTGTCGCTCGGCGCCGGGGAGCGGGTCGCCCTGATGGGGCGAAACGGCGCCGGCAAGTCGACCCTGCTCCGTCACGCCGCCGGGCTGCTGCGACCCACCCGGGGCAAGGTGCAGAGCGCCGGACGCGTGGCGTTGCTGCTCCAGAACCCGACGGACTACCTGATCCACGACCGGGTCGAGCAGGAAGCCTCGGTCGGCGCGCTGGCCACCGTCGGCCTCGGCGATCCCGCCCTGCGCGGGCGTCATCCGCGCGATCTGTCGGGTGGCGAGAAGCAGCGCCTGGCGCTGGCCATCGTGCTGGACGGCGCGGCCGGGGAGAGTCAGGAGGCGGTGGTCGTATGCCTGGACGAGCCGACCCGCGGGATGGACCGCCGTCGCAAGGATGAGCTGGCCGCGCTTCTGTGCGAGCTCGACGGCGCCGTGCTCGTCGCGACCCACGATCCGGAGTTCGCCGCGGCATTCGCCCAGCGGGTGATCCTGCTCGCCGACGGCGCGGTGATCGCGGACGGCACCCCGAGCGAGGTGCTGGCCGGCGGGACGTACTTTGCCACCGAGACGGCGCGGATCCTCGGCGGTGTCGGCGGCGCGCTGCGCCCCGAGGAGGGGATCGCCCTGCTCACGGCGGGATCTGAGGTGCCGGCGTGAGCTGGCAGCTTGCCGCCTTCGCGATCCTCGCCGTGGCGCTGGCGGGCGGGTTCGCCTGGTACGAGCGGACCAGTCCGGACGCTCGGATCGTCGCCCTCGTCGGCACGATGGCGGCGTTCGCGGCGCTCGGCCGGATCGCGTTCGTGGCCCTGCCCAACGTCAAGCCGACTACCGACATCGTGTTGGTCTCGGGCTATGCGCTCGGTGGTGGACCCGGGTTCGCGGTCGGGGCGCTGGCCGGGCTGACCTCGAACTTCTTCTTCGGCCAGGGACCCTGGACGCCCTGGCAGATGGCCGGCTGGGGCATTACCGGGGTGATAGGGGCCGGGCTCGCCGTGGTTACCGGCCGGCGCATTTCTCGTGGGTGGCTCGCCTTGGTCTGCACCGTCATCGGGTTCGCCTACACCGTGCTCCAGGACGTCGGCGACTGGGTGACCTACAGCGATCACAGCCTGGCCCAGCTCGGGGTGTACGTGGGGAAAGGCGTTGGCTTCGACGCCGTGCACGCGGCCGGGTGCCTGGTCTTCGCGCTCGCGCTCGGGCCGGCGATGATCCACTCGCTCGACCGGTTCGCCACCCGGCTGCAGGTGACCTGGGCGCCCGCGGCGGCGACCGTGTCGTCGACCCGCACGGGCAACCCCGCGCGGGTGGTGGTGCTCGTGGCGGCCCTGACCTTCGGAGGCTGGCTGGCTGGCCAGCCAGGCTCGACGGTGCTGGCTGCGCGCGCGGCGGGCACCCCGAGCGGGTACCTGCTGGCGGTCCAGAACGCCGACGGCGGGTTCGGGCCCTCGCCCGGCGCCGGCTCATCGCAGCTCTACGCGGGCTGGGCCGCGCTGGGGCTGGCCGCCGCCGGCGAGAACCCCCAGAACGTGGTCCGGAACGGGCACAGCCTGACCACCTACATCGCCGGGGGACTCGGGTCGGCCACCGACCCGGGCTCGGTCGAGCGAACGATCCTCGTCGCCGACGCGGCCGGGCTCTCGCCCTACAGCTTCGGCGGCCGGGACCTCGTGGCCGCGCTCGAGCACGACATCGGCCGCGCCGGCTCGGTCTCGGACCAGGTCAACCTGACCGCGTTCGCCGTACTGGCGTTGAGAGCCGCCGGCACCGGTCCCCCGTCGGCCACGATCGGGTGGCTGGTCCGCCAGCAGGACTCCGATGGCGGGTTCAACTTCGCGACGCGGGGCGGGATGAGCGACCCTGACGACACCGGGGCGGCCCTCGAGGCGCTGGCCGGGGCGGGTGGGTCGGCGGCCGCGCGCGCCCGGTCCGGCGCGATCGCCTACCTGCGCCGCCAGCAGGACTCCGACGGCGGGTTTGCCAGCCTGCCCGGTGCCGGCTCGAACGCCCAGTCGACCGCGTTCGCGGTCCAGGGCCTGCTCGCGGCCGGGGTGGACCCGGCGTCGCTGCGCCGCCGCGTCGCCTCCCCGCTCGACTACCTGCGCTCGTTGATCGCCGCCGACGGCCACGTGCGCTACTCGCGTGGGACCGACCAGACGCCGGTATGGGTCACCGCCGAGGCGCTGATGGCGCTCGACGGCAGGGCGCTGCCCCTGGCGCCGGTGGCGCGTCCGCGGACGACCCCGACCCGGCGTGCCGCGGCGCCGGCGACGGCGACGGCGGGTTCGCGGTCGGCGGCGAAGACCGCACCCGCGCATCGACGCGCGCGGCTCCGAGCCGTCGGGGCTCGGGTTCCGAGCGCTCGGGGAGGGTCGAATCCCGCCCTGGATCGCCTGGCCAGCTACGCCGGGATCCTCACCGCTGTGACACTTGCCACAGTTTGGCGCGACTTGAGCGCGTAACTGTGTAGCCTCCGGGCCGCTGTCATGCGGATCGGAGTCCCCAAGGAGTCGGCGGAAGGCGAGCATCGGGTGGCGCTCGTGCCCGAAGTCGTGCGCAAGCTCGGTGGTGGCGAGGGCGGCCTCGAGGTGGTGGTCGAACGGGGCGCCGGCGCCGGCGCGCTGATCCCGGACGCTCTGTATGAGGAAGCCGGCGCGAAGATGGTCGGCGACCCCGGCGGGGTCTATGAGGCCGAGATCGTGGTCAAGCTGGCCCCGCCGACCACCGAGGAGATCGGGCGGCTGAGATCCGACAGCGTCCTGATCGGGTTCCTACAGCCGCTCACCGCGGGCGAGGCGATCCGGGCGATCGCCCAGACCGGTGCGACCAGCTTCGCCATGGAGGCGATCCCGCGGATCAGCCGGGCCCAGTCGATGGACGCGCTCTCCAGCCAGGCGAACATCGCGGGCTACAAGGCGGTGCTGATCGCCTCGACCGAGATCGGTCGCTTCTTCCCGATGCTGATGACCGCGGCCGGCACGATCCGCCCGGCCACCGTGCTCGTCCTTGGCGCGGGCGTGGCCGGCCTGCAGGCGATCGCCACGGCCCGGCGGCTCGGCGCGGTGGTCCAGGGCTTCGACGTGCGCGCGGCGGTCAAGGAGCAGGTCGAATCACTCGGCGCGCACTTCCTCGAGTTCGATCTCGGCGGGGATCTGGAGGGCGCCGGCGGGTATGCCAAGGAGCTCACGGCTGAGCAGCAGGCCCGCCAGCAGGAGCTGATGGCCGAGGCGATCGGGAAGGTCGACGTGGTGATCACCACGGCCGCGGTGCCCGGGCGGCGCGCGCCGGTGCTGGTCACCGAAGCGGCGGTCAAGCTGATGAAGCCCGGGTCGGTGATCGTCGACCTGGCCGCCGAGACGGGCGGGAACTGCGAGCTGACCGAGGCAGGCAAGACCGTGCTCCGCCACGACGTGAAGATCCTCGGGCCGCTCAACGTGGCGAGCACGATGGCCGAGCACGCCTCGCAGCTCTACTCGCGCAACGTCGAGTCGCTGCTCGGGCTGATGATCTCCGAGGAGGGCGAGCTGTCGCTCGACTTCGAGGATGAGGTGATCGCCGGCGCGTGCATCACCCGCGAGGGAGAGATCGTTCACGAGGCGGCCAAGGTGGCCGCCGGGGCAACGCCCGCCGCCAGCTCCTGACCCGGAGGGACCATGGACAGTCTCGTCATCGACATCGCCGTGCTGGTGCTCGCCGGATTCGTCGGCTACACGGTGATCTCGAAGGTGCCCAACACCCTGCACACGCCGCTCATGTCGGGCACCAACGCCATTCACGGCATCGTCGTGCTCGGCGGCCTGCTCTTGATGGCCGAGTCGAGCGGGGTGTTGGAGAAGGTCCTGCTGGTCATCGCGGTGGCGTTCGGCACGATCAACGTGGTCGGTGGGTTCCTGGTCACCGATCGCATGCTCGGGATGTTCAAGGCGAAGGACCCGCCGAAGGCCGACGAGGCCGGCGCCGACTCCGACGGGAAGGCGGGCTGAACGTTGCTCGCGACGATCTTCCTCCAGAGCACGAACTTCATCGACGCGGCGTACATCGTCGCGTTCTCGCTGCTGATCTACGGCATGACCGGGCTGACCGGGCCCCGCACCGCGGTTCGCGGCAACAAGATCGCGGCCGCCGGCATGGCCATCGCGGTGATCGCCACGCTGCTGCGCCAGGGCGAGTTCCACGGCTCGGGCACGGTGTGGCTGATCATCCTCGGCGTGGTGATCGGGACGGCGATCGGGGTCCCGGCCGCGCTCAACGTGCGCATGACCGCCATGCCGCAGATGGTCGCGCTGTTCAACGGCGTGGGGGGCGGGGCGGTGGCGCTGATCGCCTGGGTCGAGTACCGACACCACTTCGGCGGCGACTATCCGCTGCGCTCGGAGATCTTCGAGCTGTTCGGGGCGATCGTCGGCTCGGTCTCGTTCTGGGGCTCGAACATCGCATTCGGCAAGCTCCAGGAGATCCTCCCGGGGCGGCCGATCAAGTTGCCCGGACAGGCGATCATCAACGCGCTGCTCTTCCTCGTGTGCGTCGTGAGCGCGATCGTGCTCGCCGCGGGCACGCACTCGGAGGCTCTGTTCATCCTCGGCATCCTGGTCGCCTCGGCGATCCTCGGGAACATGGTCGTGCTCCCGATCGGGGGCGCCGACATGCCGGTGGTGATCTCGCTGCTCAACGCGTTCACCGGCCTATCCGCCGCCGCCACCGGCGTCGCGCTGTCGAACCCGGTGATGATCGTGGCGGGCATGATCGTGGGCGCATCCGGAACCATCCTGACCAACCTGATGGCCAAGGCGATGAACCGCTCGGTCCCCGCGATCGTGGCCGGCGGGTTCGGCGGGGCGGTGGCCGCGCCCGCGGGGCCGGCCGGCGAGGCGGGGGGGACGATCCGCTCCACCTCGGCCCAGGACGTGGCCATCCAGCTCTCCTACGCGCGCCAGGTGGTGATCGCCCCCGGGTACGGGATGGCGGTCGCGCAGGCCCAGCACGCCGTGCGCGAGCTCGAGAAGGCGCTCGAGAAGAAGGGGGTCACGGTGAAGTTCGCCATCCATCCGGTGGCCGGGCGGATGCCCGGGCACATGAACGTGCTGCTCGCCGAGGCCGACGTGCCCTACGACCTCCTGCGCGAGATGGACGAGATCAACCCCGAGTTCCCGCGTACCGACGTCACGCTGGTGATCGGGGCGAACGACGTGACCAACCCGGCGGCCAAGAATGAACCCGGCTCGCCGATCTACGGCATGCCGATCCTCGAAGTCAACGAGTCGGGGTCGGTGATCGTGCTCAAGCGCTCGATGGCCAGCGGCTTCGCCGGCATCGACAATCCGCTGTTCTACGACCCCAAGACCGCGATGCTGTTCGGAGACGCCAAGCAGTCTGTGAGCGACATCACGTCCGAAGTCCAGGCCCTGTAAGCGATTTCCGGGTAAACGAGGAGCGATGGATCCCAACCGCCTGAAAGAGATTCCGATCTTCTCCCACCTCTCCGACGAGGAGGCCAAGCGCCTGGCCGCGTTCGCCTCCGAGACCAGCGTCGCGGAGGGCCAGATCCTGATGAAGCAGGGCGATTACTCGACCGAGCTCATCGGCATACAGGAGGGCAGCGCCGACGTGATCCAGGACGGGAAGAAGATCGCGTCACTGAAGGAAGGCGACCTGATCGGCGAGATGGGCCTGCTCGAGCGGGAGCCGCGCAACGCCGATGTGATCGCCACCTCGCCGATGCGGGTGATGAAGCTGACCCACTGGGAGATCCGCCGGATGTCCGATGAGACGCTCGAGCGGATCAAGGAGATCGTCGAGAAGCGCCACCAGGACGGCGTGGCCGACCCGGCGCACTGACCCAGGGCAGGGTTACGTAACACTGCCTCGGGCGGCCGTTGCAATCCGTGGTTTGTGATAGGTTCCTGCGCGCCTAATCCCCGGCGAGCCACATCGGGGAGCGGAGGACCCAATACGTTGGGGCGAGTCTCGCGGTGATCCGCGAGAAGCGCTCATCCCCAGAGCGCGAGCCCGTCAGCTAACTCCGCAGGCCACAGGCGCCAACTGCAAGGCCTCGCCCACGGAGGATTGTTCCTGTTCGTTTCCAGCAGGTTTTCTCGGCGGAGACAGCGCAACCACAGCTCAGGGCGCGCTCCCGGAGAAGGTGACGTCGACCGTCGAGCAACGATGGGACGAATCTTTAAGCTCGCCGGGCTGCTCATGGTCGCCGTGGGCGTGCCCGCCTCGGTCGCAGGCGCGTCGACCCCCTCGGGGGGCGCCGCGATGGTCAAGCAGACCGCGGTGCACGGCATCGTCGCGACCCCCGGCTCGGGGTCGGTGTTCACCCGGACGCTTCACAGGGGCGAATCCGGCTCGGACGTGAAGACGCTCCAGAGCTGGCTCACGGACGTCGGCGATAGCGTCCCCTCGACGGGGTACTTCGGCTCGATGACCAGGGGTGCGGTGATGCGGTTCCAGACCGCGATGAGCCTTGCGCCGGTCAATGGCGTGGTGGGCCGCCGGACTGCGGCGACGTTGCTGGCCCAGGTCCGCAAGACGGCCAAAGGGTCCGGCGTGCTCGACACTCCCGGCCTGTCGCCCTCGGGCGCGAGCGGCTGGGTATTCCCGCTCCAGCCCGTCTCGAAGGTCATGCCCTCGAGCTCGTGGACGCTCGACCAGGGGATCGACATCGGGATGGTGAATAACGCCTGCGGCGCGAAGGCCGTCGAGGTGGCGATGACCGCCGGGACGATCGTCCAGGAGGGCATCGACGGGTTTGGCCCGGACGCCCCGATCATCAAGGTGTCGAGTGGGCCTTACGCCGGCCGCTACATCTACTACGGTCACGCCGAGCCGGCGCTCGTGCCGGTGGGCGCGCAGGTGACCGCCGGCGAGCCGATCGCCGAGGTCGGCTGCGGCGACGTCGGCATCTCCGACGCGCCCCACCTGGAGATCGGGATCAGCGACGTGGGCGGGCCGCCCTGCTGCCCCGGCTATCAGGAGACCTCGCCGGCCATGTACGACATCGTGCTGAACCTGTTCAAGGCGGCCGGCGGCCACTAGGGCCGACGGTCGCAGGGGCTTTCGGCTCTCAGCGAGCACCTGGACCGGACCAAGCGCGCACTCGGCCTGCCGGTGTGGTCGAGTGTGCCGTTCGCAACGCCATACGGGTCATCTGCGCACACTCGGCGACCAACGGGGTCGCCTGCGAGCCAAGCGGCCGCCCATCGAGCGGACCGCCCGCGAGGCGCGGGCCCGATGCCGGGCCTGGATAACCTCGGCGCCGATGGCCAGTGAAGATCGGATTCGGGCGCCGAGCCGTGAGCTCTGTACGGCTGCGGGCGCGTTCGAGCTGGGCGACCGGCCGTGGTTGATGGGCATCGTCAACGCCACCCCGGACTCGTTCTCGGATGCCGGAGGGCGTCGCACGCTCGCCGACCGCGTCGCGCTGGCCGCCGAGTTGCTCGAGGCCGGCGCCGACGTCATCGACATCGGCGGGGAGTCGGGAATCACCGGCGTGCCCCCGGTGGCCGCCGATGAGGAGATCGCCCGGGTGGTGCCGGTGATCGAGCGGGTGGCGGGCGAGCTCGGGGCGCTGGTCTCGGTCGACACCTACAAGCCCGCGGTGGCGCGCGCGGCGATCGCCGCCGGCGCGGCGATCGTCAACGACGTGAGCGGGCTGCGCGACCCGGAGCTGGCCGGCGTCTGCGCCGACACCGGCGCCGGCCTCGTGCTCATGCACACGCGCGCCGCCCCCAAGCAGAAGCTGCTCGATCCGAGCCTTGACGGGCTCGTGGTGGCGGACGTCGAGGGGTTCCTGCGCGAACGGATCGCGCTCGCCCTGGACCGGGGGGTCGCGTTCGAGCAGCTCCTGCTCGACCCGGGCCCCGACTTCGGCAAGACGCCGGCGCAGACGGTCGACGTGCTGCGCGCGCTGCCGGCACTGCACGGGCTCGGCCGGCCGTTGCTCCTGGCCGTCTCACGCAAGGACTTCATCGGGGCGATCACGCGACGTCCGCCCCGGGAGCGGCTCGCCGGGACGCTGGCCGCGGTCGGCCACGGGGTCGATGCCGGGGCGCATGTGCTCCGCGTCCACGACGTCGCCGACGTGGCCAACTTCCTGGCTGTGCGCGACGTGCTCAACGGCGATGCCGAGCTCGATTCGGAGCTCCGGCTGGCCGACGGATTGCGCCGGGAGCCTCGGGATGGGACGGCATCGCGCCGTCCCGGACGCTAGTCTCGGGTCCTCTGAATCGCCGGTCGCTGACGCAACGCGACCGGAGCCCACCGATCCAATTCCCCATAGAAGGAGGCGCACAATGTCAGTCCTGGATCGCTCCGCGCTCGAGGCAAGCCCGCTGGCCGACCTGCATGCCCTGGCGTCCGAGCTCTCGATCGACGGCTACCGCCGTCTGCGCAAGGCCGAGCTGATCGACGCCATCCTGGGCCGCCAGGGTGGCGAGGCCGGTGCCGGCGAGGAGTCACGCTCCGAAGCCGATGAGGACGACCGGCCCGGATCTCGGCGCCGGCGGGGCCGCCGAGGCGGCCGCGGTCGCAGCGCCGCCCGCGAGGACGAAGCCGGCGCGGAGCCGGAGCCGGAATCGAGCGGCGCCGGCGAGCCCGAAGAGCGCGACGAGGGCGAGGAGCCCGACGAGCGCGCCGACGGCGGACGGCGCGGGGGAGCAGAGCGCGAGGAGGAGGTGGTTGAGGGTGAGGTCGAGCTGCTGCCCAACGGCTCCGGCTTCCTCCGGGTCAACCCGCCCGAGCCCTCTGAGGACGACGTCTACGTGTCGGCCGCGCAGGTCAAGCGTTGCGAACTGGTCCCCGGCGATCGCATCTCGGGACCCCGCCGGGCGCCTCGGCGCTCCGAGCGATTCGCGTCGCTGATCCGGGTCGACACGATCAACGGGCGTCCGGCTGACGAGGTCGCCGACAGCACCCGCTTCGAGGACCTTCCGGCCGCCTTCCCGACCGAGCGCCTGCGCCTCGGCTCCGACGATCCGACACTTAAGGCGATCGAATGGCTGACCCCGTTCGGTCAGGGCTCGCGCGTGAGCATCGTCGGGCCGGCCCGCTCTGGCAAGACCGAGGCGCTGCGTCGCCTGGCCGAGACGCTCGCCGGCCAATCCGACATCCACCTCTCGGTGGTGCTGGCCGGCGTACGCCCCGAGGAGATCTCCGAGTGGCAGCAGGGTCCGGCGGCACCGGCTGCCGCGGTCAGCCTCGCCGCGTCCGCCGACGCCCAGGCGCAGACGCTCGAGCGCGTCGTGGATCAGGCGCGACGCCTGGCCGCGCGGGGATCGCACGCCGTGGTGCTGATCGACACGCTCGGCGGCGTGGCGCCGCATGCCGCCCGCAAGCTGCTCGCCTCCGCGCGCAACGTCGCCGGAGGTGGCTCGCTCACCGTGATCGCCACCGCACCCGAGCCACTGGGCGGCGAGACCACGGTCATCGCCCTCGATCCGCGCCTGGCCAGCACCGGGCGCTTCCCGGCGGTCGATCTGCTGGCCAGCGGCACGATCCGGGCCGAGTTGCTGGTCGGCCAGGCTGGCGCCGAGGCGATCGCGCGGGCGCGGATGGAGGCACTCGAGAGCTAGTGGGTCGACGTTTCACGGACCCCCACTAGTACGCCGTGCACCGCGCACGGTGGCGGCGCTCGGCTTTGTAGCGGGACTCCTGGCCACGGTGCCAGAGCAGCGAGTCGATGTCCGCCTCGCGGGCGCCCGCCCGTTCGGCGGCGATCAGCGCCACCGCGTGGACCGCGCAGGCCCGGATCTCGACCTCTTCGGGGGAGCCGTGGTCAAGCAGCTCCCCGCGTCCGATCTGATCGAGCAGGGCGTCGTCGTAGCTGAGCAGGCCGTCGAGGCGCAGGACGTGGGGGACCAGGTTGTCGGCGAACATGGTCAGGCGCTCCAGGTCGCGGAACGCGCCCACGCCGGCCCGCGAGAGGTCGGCGGCGGCGATCTGGGCGCGCTTGAGGAACGGGACCGCGATGCCGTCGTAGTACGAGGTGTCGGCGAACGACTCCCAGCCGCTCAGCGTGTCGACGAGCGCCACGGCCGAGCTCCCGGCGGCGTCGACGACGTCCGCGAACCGGCCATCGTGCTCGCTGGCGACGTGACGGCCGAGGTCGTTCAGACTGGTGGCGAACAGGGCCATGAGCTCGTGGTCGGGGTCCTGGCGCAGGGTGATCGCGATCTCCGAGGCGTCGATCTCGGCCAGCACGGCCGCCGGCCAGGGACCGCGGTCGGCGAACCGCTCGGTTAGCGCCGTGGCGATCGTGTAGTAGCCCGAGCGGCCGCCGGGCTTGCGGAGGGTGGGAAACCAGCCCGAGCCGAAGTTGATCGCGTCGAGCGTCAGCCAGAACGCGGCAAGTTCCTCCCGGGGGGCGTCGGTCAGGTGCGCCTTCGGGTCCGGCCGGGACGCGGGCAGGTCGATCGGCAGCGTGCCCACGTACGCGGGCGTGCGTTCGCGGTTCACATGAACCCGCCGCGCGCGGTCGGCCACGCGCGCGCAGGCA
>JAFAWR010000365.1 GCA_019241635.1 Solirubrobacterales bacterium | reverse complement strand
GGCCGAAGATCAGCAGCACGATCACCAGGACGATGATCAGGTCGGTGCTCGGACTTTTGATGAACATTTCAGGCCGCCTCCAGGTGGGGTTTTTCCAAGGTTACCGGTCCTTTGCAGGGGCGCCATACCCCCTCTCGGCCAGTCCTGGAAAAGCACCTCAAGTTGCCCGTGGGCCGGGCCGATTAAGGGCACGGAGGCACCATGAGTCAGCAACCCGAACAACCCTCAGTCCGCCGCATCGTCCTGCCCAGCGGCCGGAGCATCGAAGTGGTCCGGTGGGGCGAGCAGAGCCACACCCACCGCGGCCTGCACATGTGCCCGGATTGCGGCTCCGGCCTGGTCCAGCCGATCGACTGGTCCGAGGCTCCGGAGGACTGCTGGAACCTGTTGCTCAACTGCCCCAACTGTGACTGGTACACCGAGGGTCTCTACAACGCCGATCAGGTGCGCGAGCTCGAGGACCGACTCGACGAGGGCCTGGCCGACATGCTCCGGGACCTCCAGCGGCTCACGCAGGCCAACATGGCCGATCAGATCGATCGGTTCGTGAACGCCCTGTACGCCGACCAGATCCTGCCGGAAGACTTCTAGGGGCTGGGCGGCGCTGCGCGGCGTCCGCGGGGCTGCGGCCCGCGGGCGCTAGGCGTAGCGCTCGACCATCACGTCGGCGGCAAGCTCGAGCGCTTCGCGCTGGCGCAGGGGCAGCGCCGGCAGCGCCAGCTTGGCCTCGGCGACCAGCTCCGCCGCCCGGCAGCGCGCCTCTTCAAGCGCTCCGGTGGCCTCGATGCGATCGCACACCGCCGCCGCCTCGTCGGTGGTGCGCACACCGCGCAGATCGATCTCGGGGTCGCGCTCACGGGCCAATATGAGCGGCAGCGTGACGGTGCCATCGAGCAGGTCGGTCCCGCGAGGCTTGCCGGTCCGCTCGGGCGGTCCCGAGACGTCGAGGACGTCGTCGAGGATCTGGAAGGCCAGGCCGATCCGCTCGCCGAAGGCGCCGAGGGCACCGGGCTCGCCCCCGGCCTCGAGTGCGCCCAGCTCGCAGGCGGCGCGGAACAGCACCGCGGTCTTGAGCCGGCAGCGCGCCAGGTAGCGCTCGACGGTCACGTCGAGTCGGTAGGCGTCTTCGCGCTGGGTTAGCTCGCCCAGGGCCAGCTCGCGGCTGGCCCGCGCCAGCACCCGAACCGACTCGGGCGAGCCGCCGCCGGCGAGCTCGGCGAACGCGCGTGAGAACAGCAGGTCCCCGGTCGCGGTGGCGGCGGCGCGGCCGCCGGTGGCGACCACGGTGGGGCGGCCACGGCGCATGGCCGAGCCGTCGAGGACGTCGTCGTGGACCAGAGTGGCGCCGTGGACCAGCTCGACGGCCACCGCGGCGCGGACGAGGCCATCCGTCTCCGGTGGGGGGGCGCCGGCGGCCAGGCAGACCAGCATTGGCCGCAGCCGCTTGCCGCCGGCCGAGATGGTCTCACCGGCGTGACGGGCCAGCACCGGCCCGTGGCCGACCGCGAGCTCGGACATGCGCTGCTCGACCCGGTCCATGATCCGAGTGAGCTCGGCACCTCCCGCATCGACAACCGCCTGCGCCCCGGTGCTCATCGCGATGGGACTACCCCGACATGCAACGCGATGATCCCTCCGGCGGTGAGCACATAACGGATCTCACGCAGGCCGCAGGCCCACATCGTCGCCGCCAGCTCGTCCGGTCCCGGAAAGCGCCGTACCGAGCTGGGCAGGTAGCTGTAGGCCTGCGAGTCGACCACGCGCCCGAGCGCGGGAACGATCCGGTCGAACCACAGCTCGAAGAACGTCGATAACGGCGGGCGCGTCGGCGTGGTGATCTCGAGGATGACCACGCGACCGCCGGGACGGACCACGCGCGCCATCTCGGAGAGCCCGAGCGGCAGGTCTGAGAAGTTGCGCGCGCCGAAGCCCACGGTGGCGGCGTCAAACGCGGCGTCGGGAAAGTCGAGCGCCAGCGCGTTGCCGGGCTCGAAGCGCACTCGCGGCCCGGCCTTGGCGCGAGCCAGCTCGAGCATCTTCTCGGAGAAGTCGATCCCGACGACCTCGCCCCCCGGCGCCACCCGCCCGGCCAGCTCGAGGGCCAGATCACCGGTGCCGGTGGCTACGTCGAGCGCTCGCATGCCCGGGGAGAGCTCGGCCAGGTCGGCCGCTCGCCGGCGCCAGGAGTGATGCAGACCCGCGGTCATCACCGAGTTCATGCGGTCGTAGAGACCGGCGATCCGGTCGAACATGGCCTGGACCTGCGGCTCGGCCAGCGTCCCCGGCGGGGGTCCGCCTAGCCCTCCGGGGGCGCCCGTCGGCGCGGTGTCTGCCCTCGCCATGGTCGTGGCCCCGGTAGTGCGACTACTGAAGGTCCGAGAGGAACTGGACCAGGTAGCTGAACTTCTGCGGCGGCAGGTTCTTGAACGACGGCATCGGCGGCGTCGGGTTACGCAGCGTGGAGGCGATCTGTGCCGTCGGCACGGTGGCGGCAATATGCGTGAGCACGGGACCCGGGCCGTTGTTGCCGTTATCGCCGATCACGTGACAGGCCAGGCAGCCCGACTCGCCGACCACCTGGGCACCGGCTCTGAACACCGCGGCCTGAGCCGGGCTCAGGCTGGAGGGTGGAGCCATGTCGACCGAGTTCGGGGAGCCCGTGTTGGCGCCGCTGTAGGTCAGGTAGGCCATCGCGGCGATTGTGGTGATCCCGGCGGCCAGGGCAATCGGCCGGCGCTCGATCCGCCGCTCCGGGCTGCGGTCGTAGAACGGCAGCAGGAACAGCAGGATCATGCAGATCGTCGGCACGCCGATCGTCGCCATCGGCGTGAACTTCGGGACGTTGCGCATGACGCGCAGCACCTCGAACAGGAAGAAGAAGTACCAGTCCGGACGGGGGACGTAGGTGGTGGTGGTCGGGTCGGCCTTGGGCCCGAGCTCCGCGCCGAACATCAGCGACAGGACGATGATCACCACCATGACGATCACCGCCATCGCGCCGTCCTTGGCCACCGCGTAGGGGAAGAACGGCTTGCCCTCGTTCTTCAGGATCGAGTAGTCGCGGAGGTAAGCCTCCTTCTCGGCCTGGTTCACGCGCTAGACCTCGGCCTCGACTAAGGCGTGGTCGCCGTCCTGGTCGGCGTGAGGCTTGATCCAGGGCGGTGCCGAGATGCCGAGCTTGGTGACCAGGTACAGGTGGGCACCGATCAGCGCCGCCATGGCGCCGGGGATCACCAGCATGTGGATCGCGTAGAAGCGCGACAGCGTGGTTGCGCCGAAGTCGGCGCCGCCGAGCAGGAAGTCCGACAGGAACGGCCCGATGAAGGGGCCGCCGGCGTTGATGTTTACGCCCACCACGGTCGCCCAGTAGGAGCGCTGGTCGAACGGCAGGAGGTAGCCGGTGAAACCCATCGCCAGCGTGAGGATCAGCAGGACGACGCCGATCACCCAGGTCAGCTCGCGGGGGTACTTGTAGGCGCCGTAGAAGAACACTCGCCCCATGTGCAGGAAGATCAGGATGATCATCACCGAGGCGCCCCACTTGTGCATGCCGTGCACGAACTGGCCGAGGAACACGTTGTCGTTGATGTTCCGGATCGACTCGTAGGCGCCGCCGGCCACGTCCGGGCGGTAGTACATGGCCAGGAACACGCCGGTGACGGCCTGGTTGAGGAACGCGAACAGCGTGGCCGATCCGAGCGTGTAGGCCCAGTTGATCCCGCGCGGGACCTTGCGCCACATGAGCCAGCGCAGACCGGGCGATAGCGCGGTCCGCTCGTCGAGCCAGTCGACGACGGTGATCCCGGCTTCGACCGGGTTCAGGGCGCCGGCGTCTGAGGGCTCGCCCGGCCGCTTGGGCTTGGGCTGGAGGATCTTCGGCAGCGGTGGCGCGGGGAGCTTCGGCATGGTGGACGCCTTAGGGCTTCTTGGCGGTGTCGAACTGGGCCGGATAGAGGAACTGGCCGACGCCGTCGAGCGGCTCGCCCGGGAAGCGTGGCGAGAAGCGGTGCAGCTCGTTGTTGACCGAGTAGCGGGGGCCGATCTGGACCATGCCGTCGCTCACCCGCGTGTAGAAGCGGTCGAGGGGACGCACCGGCGGCCCGCCGGCGACCATCCCGCGGAAGTCGTAGACGCCGCCGTGGCATGGGCAGATGAAGCGCTCGGCGGCCGACACGTACCGGACCGGGCAGCCTAGGTGCATGCAGCGCGAGGACAGCGCGACGTACTGGTTGTACTGGTCCCCTGGCTCCTTGTCGATGTTCGGGTCGCGCTGCCTGACGTAGGCGATCGTGTTCCCCGCCTCGCCGATCCCGGGCGTGATCGTGATCACCTTGGTCTGGTAGGTGCTCTGCGAGAAATCCGCAGGGGTGCCGATCGTCTGCCAGGACCAGGCCTGGCGCTTGAAGATCGGGGCGATCGCGAAACCCAGCGCCGGGAGCGTGAACGCCGCGGCCGCCACGCCGCCGACGCCGTTGGCCCACAGGTTCATGAGCTGGCGCCGGGTGACGGTCTCGCCCTCGAAAGCGCCCGGGATGTTCCGGTCCAGGGTGTACTTCGACTTGGTTTGCTTGTGGCGGTCGGGCACGGCGCCTCGGGGGCTTCCTTACATCGACTAGACGTTGACAGCGTACCGCCACGGCCGCGAAGACGGCACCGCGAGCCGCCCCGGTACGCGGTTGCCTAACAACCTCGCGACGAACATCACAAGGACCGGGGTTTTCAGGGGCGCGAGCAGGGTGTTTTAGGTCGCCTTGAGCTTGCGGCGAACGTCACAAATCCCCGCCCCGGCGGGCGTCTGCCGCGGCCGCTCTCAGCGCGTCACCGGCGTCCGCCGCGTGGGCCCGGGCACGCGCCTTGGCCGCCCGGTGAGCCTCGCTCGCCCCCCACCCGACCGAGACCGCGCCGGCCTCCCAGACCGCGCCCGCCAAATCCGGGTCCTCGGCGCTGTGGGCCTGGGCAGCCAGCGAGATCACGTCGGCCAGCTCGGCCACGGCCTCGAGGTCCCCCAGCTCGGCGAGCCGGGCCAGCCCGAGGGCATAGAGCTGATCACCGAGCAGCAGGGCCAGGTCCTGGTCCTCGGGGCAAACCACCACGGGCTTCTCGTAGTGCAGCCGGTAACCCTCGAGGATCATCTCGAGAAGCACCTCGTACTCGAGCTCCTGGCCGCGGGCGCGCGGCCCGGCGGCGGCGAGCTGGGCGGGTCCTGGCTGATCGAGCGGCTCCCGGTCGGCGGCCGGAGCGCGCAGCCGCGCGGCCACCGTGCCGCCCTCGCTCTGCAGCGCCTCGCGGAGGGCGTGGGCACCGTCGCGCGCGCTCCTCATCGGGGCACGACCTCCGCGAACGCCTCCGCGGCCGCCTCGACGGTGCGGCGCACGTCATCGTCGGAGTGCGCAAGCGAGGGGAACCAGGCCTCGAACTGAGAGGCGGGCGGATACACGCCCCGGTCGAGCAGCGCGCGGCACCAGGCGCCGTAGGCGGCGGTGTCGGATGCGGCCGCGGTGGCGTAGTCGAGCACGGGGCGCTCGGAGAAGAACACGGTGAGCAGACCGGGAAGGCTTTGGACCGTGACGCTCACGCCGGCCCCCCGTGCGGCGGCGCGCAGACCGGTGGCCAGGGCGTCCGTGGTCCCGGCCAGTTGCTCGTAGGCGTCCGCGTCGAGGTGGCGCAGGGTGGCCAGGGCGGCCGCCACGGCCAGCGGGTTGCCCGACAGGGTTCCGGCCTGGTAGACGTCGCCCGCCGGCGCGATTCGCTCCATCAGCTCGCGGCGCCCGCCGTAGGCCGCGGCCGGAAGTCCGCCCCCGATGATCTTGCCCATGATGGTCAGGTCAGGGTCGATCCCGTAGTGCTGCTGTGCGCCTCCCGGGGCCACGCGGAAGCCGGTGATCACCTCGTCGAAGATCAGCAGCGTGCCGTTGTCATCGGCCGCCTCGCGGAGCGCCCGGAGAAAGCCCGGCTCGGGCGGGACGACGCCCATGTTGGCCGGGACCGGCTCGAGCAGGATCGCCGCGAGATTCGGGTCGCTGGCCACCTGACGCGCGGCGGCCTCATCGTTCCAGCCGATGATCACGGTGGCGGCGGTGGCCGAGCCGAGCACACCGGGACTCGAGGGAATGCCCTGCGTGGCCAGACCCGATCCCGCTTGCGCCAGAAGACCGTCGACGTGCCCGTGGTAGGCGCCGGCGAACTTGAGGATCCGCTCGCGTCCGGTGGCGGCACGGGCCAGGCGGATCGCGCTCATCGTCGCCTCGGTGCCCGAGGAGGTCATGCGGAGCATCTCGACCGTCGGGACGCGACGCGTGACCTCCGCGGCGAGCTCGACCTCGGCCTCGGTCGGCGCGCCGAACGTGGTCCCGTGGGAGGCGGCGTCGACCACGGCCCTGACAACTTCGGGGTGAGCGTGACCGAGGATCAGCGGACCCCACGAGCACACGTAGTCGATGTAGTCGTTGCCGTCGACGTCGGTGATCGTCGCGCCGCGGCCCGAGGCGATGAAGATCGGGTCACGGCCGATCGAACGCATGGCCCGCACCGGTGAGTTCACACCGCCCGGCAGAAGCCCGAGGGCACGGCGGTAGATGTCGGCCGAGCGCGACGTTGTCGAGGGTGCGGCGCTCACGCGCCCGCGTGCCGGCGTTCCCAGGCCCGGTGCTCGTCGGTGAAGTAGAGCAGCCGGATCTTCTTGAACTCGGTCGAGGAGTAGAGCGTGGCGCGCTCGGTGACGCCGGTGTCGGCGGAGATCGAGTCAAGGATCGTGTCGCACTCGTCCTTGGAGCGGCCGTGAGCCATGGTGAAGATCGAGTACGGCCAGTCCTTGTAGGTGGGGCGCTCGTAGCAGTGCGAGATGCCACGGAACGCCGCCATGCGCGGGCCGATCTCCATGATCTGTTCCTCGGGCACCTTCCACACGCCCATGCCGTTGGCGCTGAAGCCGGCCCGGCGGTGGAAGAGAATCGCGGCGACGCGCCGGAGCAGCCGGCGCTCCTGCATGCCGGTCAGGTGCTCGAGCAGGCGGGCCTGCGGGATCTGCAGCTGCTCTGCGGCGGGAGCGTAGGGCTCGGGGACGACCGGCATGTCGCCCTGGGTGGCCCGGATCACCGCCATGTCGAACTCGTCGTAGGGCTGTCTTTCCGTCTCGGCCGGGGGCGCCACCTCGACCGCCTTGGCGAGCGCGTCGGTGCCGCCCTCCATCTCGAGGTCCATGCGGATCTTGAACAGCTTGAGCGTGGGGAGCTGGCGGACCGACTCGGCCCTGGCTTCGCGCGCGAGGACTTCCAGCGTTCCGTCGAGACCCAGCTTGGAGTCGGGCTCGGTGGCGATCGTGAACCAGATGTTGAACTCGTGGTTGCGCAGATAGTTGTGCGAGACCCCTGGGTGCTCGTTGATGACGTTGGCCGCCCGCCATGGGTTATCGGGGTCGACCTTGGCCGCCACCAGCATCGAGGAATAGCCGAGCGCGCGGGTGTCGAAGATCGGCGTGACCTGGCGGATGATGCGCTCCTGAAGGAGCCGCTTGACTCGCTCGATCACCTCCGTTTCCGCGACGCCGGCCTGGGCCGCCACGTGCTGGTAGGGCCTTTCGGCGATCGGAAAGCTGCCCTGCATCAGGTTGAGCAGGCGCTTGTCGAGGTCGTCGAGGGGGGTGGCCGCCCCGTGCTTGCGGGAGCGGAGCTTGGGGCCGAAGCCGGAACTCACTGAAGCCATCGCGCCGCCTCCTTGGCGTGATAGGTGATCACTATGTCCGCCCCGGCCCGGCGAATGCAGGTCAACGTCTCGAGCACGGCGGCGCGCTCGTCGAGGTAGCCGGCGGCCGCGGCGGTCTTGAGCATCGTGTACTCGCCGCTCACGTTGTAGGCGGCCAGCGGCATGCTGGTTTCGGTCTTGATCCGGTGGATCAGGTCGAGGTACGGCAGCGCGGGCTTGACCATCACGATGTCGGCACCCTCCTCGACGTCGAGCCGGGTCTCGCGCACGGCCTCGTCGCCGTTGCCGGGATCCATCTGATAACCGCGGCGGTCGCCGAACGCGGGGGCCGAGTCGGCGGCCACCCGGAACGGTCCGTAGAAGGCCGAGGCGAACTTGGCCGAGTACGCGAGGATGGGGGTGTCGGCGTGCCCGTCGTCGTCGAGCGCCTGGCGGATCATCCCGACCCGGCCGTCCATCATGTCGCTCGGGGCAACGATGTCGGCCCCGGCGCGAGCCTGGGATGCGGCAGTGCGCGCCAGCAAATCGAGCGTGGCGTCGTTGTCGACGCTGCCGTCCGAGCGGACCACCCCGCAATGCCCGTGGCTGGTGTACTCGCACAGACACAGGTCGGTGATGACGATCAGGTCGGGGTGCGCCTCCTTGATCGCGCGCGTGGCGAGCTGCACGATGCCCTCGTCGTCCCATGCTCCCGAGCCCTCCTCGTCCTTGGCTGCAGGCAGACCGAACAGCAGCACGGCGGGAATCCCGAGCGCCTTCGCTTCGCTCGCCTCGTCCACGGCGTGGGCGATCGATAAATGGTCGATGCCGGGCATCGCCTCGATCGGCTCGCGCCGGTCGACGCCGTGGGCCACGAACATCGGATAGACCAGGTCAGACGGCGTCAGGCTCGTTTCGCGAACCAGGCCTCGCAGGGCACCGGTGGCGCGCAGCCGGCGTAGTCGGGTCTGCGGAAACGGCATTGGGTTCTGAGGATACCCGCGGGTTGTCAGCGTGCGCCGTGGCCGGGCGTGGCTACACGAGACGTGGCTACACGAGGGCCCAGGGCTCGACCCGCCAGCCGGTGACCAATCCGTTGATCACGTACGGATCGGCGTGGGCGAATGCCTCGGCCTCGGCCGGATCGGCGAACACGAGCGCCGCGCCGTGGGGCGGATCGCCAAGCGGTCCGGCCTGCAGGAGCCGACCGTCTTCCTTGGCGGCGTGGATCCCCGCCAGGTGCTCATCGCGGAACGGCCCGCGGCGCTCGAGAATGTCGCCGACATATTCGTAGAACAGGACGTGACGCTTCTCGGCCATTCGCTAACACCTTACGGGGTGGCCGCGATACGCTGCGTGTGTGGCGGATATCGAGAAGCGAGGCGGCTACACGCCGCGTCACGTGCGCGAGCGGCGCGCCTATCAGCTGGTGGTAACCGGCGGGGTGGCCGGATCGGTGTTCGTCGTTTCCCTGGTGCTGTCGATTGCCGGGGTGATCAGCGGAACCATCCCGGTGATCGCGCTGATCGTCGCGGTGATCTGCCTGGTGATGTTCAGGCGCACGGTCAGCTCGCGCTGAACCGGCGCATGGCCAGCCGGGCCAGCGCGCCGAACACGAGCGCGAGCACGGCCAGGTGCACGAGCGGCCAGCCGATCCCCGGAGCCGCGCCGCTGAACGCGTTCGCGGCCGCCTGAAGCGCCGCCCGGAACGGGAACACGAACGCCACCGCGTCGAGGATCGACTTCAGCGTCCCCGATACCGCGTCACCCGGGACCAGCGCGACAAAAGCGATCGGCAGCGACAGGACGAAGGCCATCAGCGACGCCACGCTGACATCGCGGGCAAGCCCGCCGATGGCCACGCCGAGCGCGGCGAAGGCCAGGCCGCCGAGGACGAGCGCGGCGACCCAGAGCGGGAAGCGCGCCCAGTCCAGATGGACGAACAGCGAGACGAAGGCGGACATCAGCAGCGTGACCGCCGCGGCTCCAAGCGCCGCGAGCAGAACCTTTTCCGAGAGCAGGCCGCCCGGCGTGATCAACCCGCGCACGAGTCGCGAGTAGGCGTTCTCGGAGCGCTCGAGCGCCAGCAGCCCGGCGGCCAGCAGGACGCCGACGAACATCAGCGAGACGATCACCGCGATCGCTGCCGCATAGGAGGCGGTCGGCGTCGTCCTGCCGGCCAGCTCGACCTGCCTGATCGTGAGCGGCGAGCCGATCGAGCCCAGCACGGGAGTGGCGAAGCTGAAGCCCCCGATGGCCAGATCGGCGAAGTTGACCACCTGCTTGAGCGCGGGCTTGAGCGCCGAATTGACGGGCAACGTGTCGATCGTGCCCTGGACGATCGCCCGCGCGTTGCGCAGTCCGAGAATCGGGACGTTCTGGCCGAGAAACTGGAGCGTGCCGCCGTTCAGCACCTGGCGCAGATCGGTGACCGCGACCCGCAGGACCTGCTTCGACACGGCCTGCTCCACCTGGCTGGCTCGGGCGCTGATGGCCTGCTCGGCGAACTGCCGCTCGAGCGGGTCGCGCGAGTTCAGGAACAGCTCCACCGTGGGGCTCCCGACACCCTGGGTGATCAGGCCGTTTATCTGGTCGATGATGTCGGCGGGGATGATCAGCGCCGCCTGGGCCTGACCGCCCTGCACCTTGGCGATCGCCGCGGCGCGGGAGCTCACCCGGATCGGAGTGATCGAGTCGAACAACTGGTTGGCGTAGTGGGCGATGTCGATCTTCTGGTTGCCGATGCTCACCGCGCCGCGCCCGGACGGCACCGCGTCGTACACCGCCACCGTCGGCTTGCCCGGCGGGCTGGAGAGGGCGAAGCCGATCATCAGCGCGATCACCACCGGATAGACGACGAGCAGCGCGACCAGGAGCGGCGAGCGCTTGAGGATCTGGAGGTCCTTGACCAGGAGCCAGCGCATCGTGGTCGGGCTCAGTGACCCCGGTCGTGGAGGAAGCGGACGAATGCCGTCTCGAAATCACCCGGGGTCCGGTCCTCGGTGTGGACCGCGCGCTCGAGCTCGGCCGGCGTGCCGGTGAACAGGAGCTCCCCATCTCCGAGCACCAGCACACGAGAGGCGTAGCGCTCGGCCTCGGCCACGTTGTGGGTCGAGAACAGGATCGTCGTGCCGCGCTCGGCGAGCCCGGCGATGAATTCCCATAGGCGCTCGCGCTGGCGGGGATCGAGCGAAGCCGACGGCTCGTCGAGCAGGAGCGCGGGCGGCTCTGACAGCAGGCCGATGGCGATGTTCACCCGTTGCTGGTTGCCGCCGGACAGGCGGCCCACCTCTTCGCCGGCGCGGTCCGTGAGGCCGGTTTGGGCGAGCATCGCGTCGACCGCTTGCTCTGGATCGGAGACCCGTTCGAGCCGGGCGAACAGCCGCAGGTTCTCGGCCACCGAGAGCTTGGAGTAGAGCGCGGGCTCCTGGGGGACCCACCCGAAGCGCCCGGTTCCCGAGGGCCGCGCGACCTCGCCTTCGGTGGGGTCGAGCACCCCGGCGATGATCGACAGCAACGTGGTCTTGCCGGCGCCGTTGGGTCCGATGATCGCCGCGACCTCGCCGGAGCGAAGCTCGAAGCCGACCCGGTCCAGAGCCGTGCGGCTGCCGAAGCGCTTGGTGAGCGCACGGACCGCGACCGTGGCTCCGGGTTGGGCGGTTTGCGTGCCGGTGGTCAAGGCGCGGCCCAGGCTAGCGCGCGCCCTGGCGCGGGAGACGCGCTCTTACGCGAACAGCTTGTCGCGGGCCGCCAGCGGCTACCCACTATCCGGGCAGCCTCACTCGGGGCTCGAGCGAGGCGCCGCACGAGCGGCAGTAGGCGTCACGCGGACTCGCGGCGGAACCGCAGTCCGGGCAGCGGTCGACGCCGACGTTCGCGAGGACCCCCGAGCCAAGCGTTCCCCAGGGCTCGAGCACCAGGTGACGGCGCAGATAGAGAACGGTCTGCCGCACCACCGCAGCAATCGGAAGCGCGAGCAGCGCGCCGGCGATCCCGTAGAGCTGGTAGCCGAGCAGCAGCGAGAGGATGATCAGGATCGGGTTGATCCGCAGCGATATCCGGAACACCTGCGGGGCCACGAAATGCCCCTCGAGCTGCTGCAGGGCGACGAACAGGAGGACCACCCACACGGCGCTGATCGGGCTGACGAACAGCGCCACGAGCACCGCGGGCAGCGGCCCGATGATCGGCCCGATGTAGGGGATGAACTCCATCAGCCCGTAGAAGCCGCCGAAGAACAGCGCGTAGCGCTCGCCGTCGGGAAAGATGCCGATCAGGCCGAACAGGGCCAGTGCGACCGCCGCGCTGGACCCCATGATCAGGCTGAACAGGAACTGGCCGCGGACGTAGCCGAACACGGCGCGCTGGACCAGCAGCGGGAA
>JAFAWR010000267.1 GCA_019241635.1 Solirubrobacterales bacterium | reverse complement strand
GTTGACTTCCTTGAAGCGATCTAGGTCAAGGAGCATGACCGCGAACGTCTCGTCGGTTTCCCTGGCCTCCTCGATTCGCTTGTCCAGACGCGCGCGGAAGCGCTCGCGGTTGGAAAGCCCGGTCAGCTCATCGGTTGTCGCGACGCGGTGTAGTTGTTCGCCACGTGCCTTGGACTTGAGGAGCTCGCCGATCAGGTACTGGAAGATCATTAGAACCAGGACGGCGAGGATGATCCCAACGGTGCCGGCCTGTATCGCGGCCCAAACGACAGCCATCGTCAAGAGGCCCGAGAACAGCTCCGCCGACATGATCGGTATCACCGCTTGCCGCGCCCAGTGGACGATCGAGGACCCGTACAGGTACGACCTGAACCCGAACACGCCCAGGAAGTTCAAGGTCAGCGCAACCACGAAGGTTGCGAACACGACCAGGTAGTAGGCCACCATTGCAGGGGTGAGTCCGAAAAGCGCGACGGTCTCGTGAAAGAACAGGCCGGCACCTAGCGGGTACCACATGAACGTGGCGACGTTGTTGCGCATCAGCGGCGATGCGACTCGCGACCGCGTCCAGGAAACGAGCATGGTCGCCGCGCCGAGGAGGGCGGCTGGACCAGGCCCGAGCAGCACGACAGCCATGGTCAGGCCGATTGGAACGCCCGACACCCTGATCTTGCTCGTACCGTCGGAGATGTCCCTGAGGACACTCACAAGCGTGAAGGCGGTCAGTACGAGCACCGGGCCGAGCCGCCAGCGGTCGAGTCCGCTCGTCAACCAGATGAGTGCGGCGCCCGCCGTGACCACGCAAGCGTGCACAGAGGCCACGCCGCGGCCAGGATGCCGTGCGCGATCGTTGCCAGCCGTGGCAGTGTTGCGGTCCATCGCACCCTATTCATCGGTCTGAGCGGCCGAATCCTCAATCCCCGAATGTGTCTAGAGCTTCCTGGACACGACTAAAGCTTTCGGGATCGAGAGCCGATGAACGGGACAGACCGCATAAAACGGAGAAGGGGTTCGCCTCGCGCGAACCCCTCCCAGCCTGCTACTCGTGCCAACCCATGACGGTGGCCCCTTTCAGTGCGGTGTCGCAGACGGCACCTCGCTGGCAGCTCACCTCTCACAGCTGCTGCCTGCGCCCCTGCCGTTCTTTTCATCGTGGGGACTGCGCCCCGTGTGCCGAAAGGCTACCGGCAGGCGCAGTTCCCGCAATCGGACGTTCGTCCAGTTTTGTTTAGAGCGCTCAAGTCGCCTACGAAACCAGCCGAATCGGGCCTGTTTGCCCGTTGACAGCGGCGTCAGGCCCCTTACGCACGGGGCCGTCCGACGATTCCGACGGTCTGAAATCTGACGCAGCAAATGCGGCAACGAGCTGCGCGCGCGAGCTCACGCCGTACTCCCGGTAGACCCGGCTGAGATGCGACTCGACGGTTCGAAGGCTCATGTGAAGCTCACGGGCGATCTGCGGGTTGCTCAGCCCGTCCGCCACGAGCGCGGCAACCCTGCCCTGAGCGGCGGTCAACCCTTCCGTAGCTCTCGCCCGGCGGAGGCCGATCCGGGAGAGCTCGTCGCGCGTGCGCCGCACCCACGGCGTCGCGTCAAGCGGTTCCAGAATCGCCAGCGCCTGCTCGAGCGTCTGCTTGGCGGCAGCCTTTCGTTTGACACGCCGCTCAATTGAGCCTTTCTCGAGGAGCGTGCGCCCGAGTTCGAACGGCCGCTGGCACCGCGCGTGCGCCGCCAGCGCGGCATCCATAGCTTCGATTCCCCCGATCAGATCGCCGCGGGCGGCGAGCAACAGTCCCTCGCAGCGGGCCGCCAGCGCGTCGACGTGGGCAACTGCGCAGTGCTCCGCCCGAACACGCAGTTCAGCCAGCACCTCCTCGGCTTCGTCGAGCCTCCCGATGGCGACCAGCGCCTCCACATCCTGCGACCACACGTCCGCCTTGGCGCTACCGGCCGGGCCGAATCCGCTGGACACCAGCCGCTCCCTCAGCTCCTTGAGATGGTGGTGCGCTTGCTCAGGTTCTCCGGAAAGGAGCTCGACCGCGCTGAGGACCGGCACAGCGCGTGCGGTCTGCCACGCACGCCCCGTGGTGTCGCTTTGGGCGACCACGTCCGCAGCGATCTTCCGCGCGAGCGACAAATCGCCTCGCTCCAGCGCACGCGCCGCGTCGACGCAGCGCAGCCACAGGTGACCCTCGGCGAACTCGCCGAGAGCATCCTCGGCCGCCTGATGATGCAGGTCGGCCATCTGGCGGTTGCCGGCCTCGCGCTCGAGCAGCGCCAACGCGAGCAGAACGCCCAGCCGGTCCCATTCCTCGCCTCGCGCCAGCGCCCGCTTAGCGGCTTGCTCGAGCAGCGGACGGGCCCCATCCGGGTCGCCGGCCCAGTACAGCGCCAGTCCGATCGCGGTGCTCGGCTGGTGGTACGTGCTTATGCCGGGCAGATCCTCCATCGCGGACAATCGCGCAAGCAGGTCGCGCTGCAGAGGCTCGCCGACGCAAACCGACGTCACCAGCAGGCTGCCCAGCGTCTTGGCGACCAGATTTGGATCCCCCAACCGGTCTGCGGATGGGACGGCGGCGGCGGCATGCCGCTTGGCGCTCTGTAGCCGACCGATGCTGCATGCCGCCGATGGGAGCTCCGCCTCGATCTCGATCCGCAGGAGATCGTCCTCATCGGCATCGGCCAGCGCGGCCTCCAGGAGCTCCATGGCCAGCCGTGGCTCGTCCCCCAGAATCAATCCAAGCTGAAGCCTCGCCCGGCCTCTGAGCGGGCCAGCGGTCAGGTCGGGAATCACGTCCTCGAGCATCTGTCTCGCCCGTGACACCTCGCCGCTGTTGAAGCGATGCTCGGCGGCCGCGACGGTTCGCTCGCTCCACGCCAGTGCCTGGTCGACGGGCGTCAACCGCGCGGCATCCTCGAGCAACTGAGCGGCCGACTCCGTTGCGCCGCGTCGTGCCGCCACCCGCGCGGCCCGCTCGAGCGTGTCGGCTATGTCGCGGTCCGGCGCCTCGGCACCGAGCGCGATGTGCCGGGCGCGTTCCTCCTCGTCGTCGATCACCGTGGCCAGCAGCCGATGGAACTCTCTCCGCTGTGAGGCGGGGGTGTTGGCGTAATGGGTCGAGGCAAGGAGCGGGTGGGTGAAGCGAAGCCGTCCGCCCGACACGTCGATGACGCCGGCCCGCTCGGCGCTCTCCAGGTCGCTCAGCGCGAAGTCCGGGATCGCGGCCTGGAGCATCCCGAGCGTCGGTTGGGAGAGTGCCGCGATCGCGAGCATCGCCGTATTGGCCCGCGGATCGAGATGGCCCAGCCGCAGCTCGATGGCGTCCGCCAAGGTGCGAGCGATTGGCAATTCGTCGGCTCGGTCGCCGGCCGCGTGGCGGGTCTCCAACTCGGTGGCGATTGCCAATGCGTAAAAGGGATTGCCTCCCGCAGCCTGATGGATGCGGCGTAGCAACGGATGCGAGATCGTTCGTTTCAGGCGGGCTTCAAGCAGGCTCTTCAGCGTGCTCATCGGCAGCGGCTCGAGCGCGATCGTCTCGAGACCAGAGCCGTTGAAGCGCCGTCCCAGCTCAGCCGAAAGCGCCCCCGAAGGCTCCGGTCGACGGGCGAGAATCACCGCGATCGGCTCTTCGCGCAGCCGAGACAGCGCAAACGCGAGGACCCGCGCCGAGGCAGGATCGAGCCACTGCTCATCGTCGATCGCGAGTAGAACCGGCCCGGCCTGCGAGAGCTCGCGGAGCAAACCGAGGATCGCCCGCGGGAGCGCCTGCGACTCGCGCGAGCCGTCCGGCACATCCTCGAGGGACAGTGCGGCCTTGAGCGCGTGCGCCTGCGGTTCGGGGAGCGTGGCCAGCGCCTCATCGGTGAGATGCTCGAACAGATCGCCCAGCCCCGAGAACGCGAGCACCGATTCCGGCTCGGACGGGGCGGTTTCGAGCACCGCAAAGCCACGCCGGCGCGCGCTCTCGACGCAGTCCCGGCACAGGGTCGTCTTTCCGATCCCGGGCATCCCCTCGAGGATGCAGCCGACCGGACCGGACGCCGCTGCATCCAGCAACTCCTCTACACGCACGCGCTCCGCGTCGCGTCCAATCAGCATGGTTGCGGTTCCCTTCCCCCGGCCCGGCCTGGAATCCAGCACTACGTCTGGCGAAAGCCTACTGCCACATAACGAGATTCGACCGCTCAGAAGTCCGCGGCGTTCGCGGACGCGCCGCCTCAGGCGGCCGCGGGACTTATGTGAAGCAGACCGCGCGCGACGGCGGTGGCTACGGCAGCCGACCGGTTGGGCGCCTCGAGCTTCTCGTAGACCCGGAGCAGGTGTGTCTTGGCCGTGCTGTGGCTGATGTGTAGGTCGGTCGCGATCTGAGAGACCGTCAGGCCAGTCGCCGCGAGCTCCAGCACCTGCTGTTCACGCGAGGTCAGCGGCGGGCGCAGCGCAGGTGGCGGTCGACGCACGCGGCGCATGAGCGCCTGCTGGACCTCGGGCGGTAGGAGGGTCTCTCCGCCGAGCAGGGCGCGGCACGTGGACAGGAAGGCATTCCCATCGCTGTAGACGGAAGCACACGCGACCTGCTCACGCGCGATGGCCTCGAGTAGGCGTTCGTCAACCTGCGTCGCCAGCACGAGCACGGCAACCGCGGGCTGGAGGGCACGGATGGCTTCGACGGCACGTACCGCATCGCCGCCGAACATCTCGGCGTCGATGACGACGACGTCAATCCCGCCGCCGAGCAGCACGCGGGAAAGCTCCCGGACGCCGGGGCAGCTGGCCGCAACGGTGAACTCACCGGTCTCCTCCAAGGCCACCCTGAGGCCACTGGCCGCGATCGGCCGGCGGTCAGCGATCAGCAATCGGACTGTGTGCGTCGGTGACAAGGACATCAACCCCGATCAGCACGCTACATACGCCCCCCCACGGAGTAAATCCGCGAATCCCGCAGATTTCTGACGCCCTGAGCGCCGTTTGTATGCTGGTCGGGCTACTGTTGTGGCCGGGGCGAGCCAGCGCGTCCGCGGACCGTCGCAGGATCGCAGTCATGCTATTTGGACGCAGCGCCGAGCGCGCGCACTTGGAAGAAATGCTGGACGCGGTCGCGTCCGGACCGGTCGGCTGCATCGTCGAGGGCGTACCCGGGATCGGAAAGACGACCCTCTGGCGCGACTGCGTCGAGAGCGCGCGCCGGCGCGGCTATCAGGTCCTGGAGACCGCTCCGTCAGAACCTGACGCCGCCCTCGCCTTCTCGGGGCTGGCCGACCTGTTCGAACGGCTCGCCGATGTGGTTCTGGACGGCCTTCCCGATGCCCAAGCTCGGGCGCTCCGGGCCGCACTGCTCCAAGGCGATCTGCCAGAGGGATCCCGCGATCAGCAGGCGCTCCCGCGAGCGGTGCTCGGGGCGTTGCGCCAGCTCTCTGCCGCCGGACCGGTGGCGATCGCCGTCGACGACGAGCAGTGGCTGGACGCGTCGTCGGCGCGCGTACTCGCGTTCGCGCTGTGCCGGCTGCGCGACGAGCCGATCGCGGTGCTCGTTGCGCGCCGGCCGGAATCCCGAGGGCCCCTCGCGGCGGAGCTGGGACGCCGCTTCCGCGGTGGTGGCATCGAGACCCTCGCGCTCGAGCCGTTGGCGACGGACGCCATCAAGATGCTCCTCGAGGCTCGCCTGGAACGGCCCGTATCAGTCCCCCTGCTTCGACGGATCCAGCAGGGTGCGGGAGGAAACCCGCTGTACGCCGTGGCCATCGCGCTCGAGCTCGAGGGTCGCCACGCGGACGGCGAGCCAGGCGGCGATCTGCCCATGCCGCGCACGCTCGCGGACGCCATCGAGCTTCGGCTCGATCAACTCGACCCGCGGGCGGACGCGGCGATGCTGGCGATCGCCGCGCTGTCGGATCCAACCCCCGCGATGCTCCAGGCGGCGATCCCCGACTTCGCGCTCAGCGACCTCGAAAGCGCCGAGCGCGCGGGCGTGATCGAGATCTCGAGCGGTCGCCTACGCTTCACGCACCCGCTCCTGGCCTCGACTCACTACGCCCGGAGCTCGGCGTCCACGCGGCGCGAATTGCACCGGCGGCTCGCCGCCGTGCTCGACGACCAGGAGGAGCGAGCGCAGCACATGGCGCTTGGCGCTGAGGCTCCCGACGACCGGATCGCCGACGCTCTCGAGGACGCGTCGCGTGCCGCCGCCCGCCGGGGAGCCACCGAGTCCGCCGCTCAGCTGCTGGAGGATGCCGCACGCCTCACGCCCCTCGACCGGTCTCAGGCGTGGAGAGAGCGGATCGTCGCCGCGGCCGAGCACCGGTTCAGCAGCGGCGAGGTGACGCGGGCCAGGCGGATGCTCGAGCAGCTCATCCCAGATCTCCCCGCCGGCCCGCTCCGAGCCAGGGCGCGGCTCCGGCTGGCCGCGATCCGGGCCGACGAGCCACGCGTGATGGTCGAGCTTTACGAGGCCGCGTTGGCCGACGCAGGCGACGACGATCGCTGGCGAGCTCAGATCGAGTCCGAGCTAGCCGTGGCGGCGATCATGGTCGGGCAGCTTGCCGAGGGTCGCAGTCACTCCGAGTCAGCGGTCCGCGCGGCCGAGCGCCTGGGCGACCCAGACCTGCTGGCAAAGGCGCTTGGACAGCTCCTGTTGACGTCGCTCAGCACAGGTGAACGCGAGCCCGATGGCCTGCTCGCTCGGCTGGGGGCGATGGAGGACTCCACCGCGCTAACCACTTACTTCCAGCCGAGCTCGACGACCGGGATGGCGCTGTACTTTGCCGGAGACACTGAAGCCGCTCGCCCGCGACTCGAGCGAACCTTGGGACGGGCGCTGTCGCGAGGCGAGGAGTGGGACCGGTTGGGAGCGCTGCTCACGCTCGTGGAGCTGGAATGGGCGGCGGGGAACCAGTCCCGCGCTGAGGAGTACCGTCAGGCCACCGAGGAGGCGCTCGGCGAATACGCCGAGGATCATGACTGGGCCATCGGCGTCGATGCGGCCTGTGCCCTCGAGCGCGGCGATCTCGCCACCGCGCGAGCGAAAGCCGAGCACGGCTTGGAGCTCGCTAACCGCACCGGCGCCCTCTGGCATGCATCCCGCCTGATCCCGATTCTGGCCGACGTCGAGCGGTTGACCGGCCGGCCGGATTTGGCCCACGCCCGGTTGGCCGAGCTCCGCGCGTGGCTGGTGTCCGCCGGGTTCGGGCCAGCCGGAGTGCGCAAGAGCGTCATCTGGTCGCAGGACGTGGAGGCGCTGATCGCGCTGAACCGGCTCGAGGATGCCGAGACGGTCCTGACCGAGCTCCGGTCGCGCGCTGAGGTGGCGGACAGCCCCGACCTGCGTGCGCTCGCCGCGCGCGCCCAAGGCCTGATGCTCGCTGCGCGTGGCGAGCTCGTGGCCGGGATCGAGGCGATGGACGCAGCGCTCGCCGCCCATGCCCGCGGTCAATGGCCATACGAGCACGGCCGCACACTGCTCGAGAAAGGCTCGATCGAGCGGCGCGCCAAGCGCAAGGCCGCGGCCAAGCGAACCCTCGAGCAGGCGCTCGCCATCCTCGAGCCTCTGGACGCCCAGGTCTGGATCTCATGCACCCGCGACGAGCTCTCCCGAATCGGCCTGAGGAAGGCGAAATCCTCCGACGGGCTGACCCCCGCTCAGACCAGAGTGGCCGAGCTGGTGGCCTCAGGTCTCAGCAACCCGGAGGTCGCCCGTCAGCTGCACATGAGTCTGCGAACGGTCGAGTCGCACCTGAGTCGCGTGTACCGAGAGCACGGGGTGAAGTCGCGCGCGCAACTAGCGGCCGCTCTGCGTACGACCGACGGCTAGCTATAGCTGATCTCGTCCCCCGTTTGGACGATGAGGCGCCACGCCAAACGGACCGGACAACTCTGACCGTACGGTCGATAGACATCTCCCACCGCTGGCGATGCAATAGACGCCTCCGATCCCGCCGACAAGAGAATGTGCGCTCATGCATTGGCCCCGCTCCAAGTGGAAGGCGGTACCACAGTGGGGGCGGAGCAATTGACCACCGACCCCGTGGGGCGCGTCAAGCACGGACGTTCACCACCGGTCTGACTCAAGGAGGAGCGGTGAGAAAACTTCTCATCGCTGTCGCGGCGATCGCTGCGACAGTTGTTGTCCCGACCAGTGCCATCGCATCACCAAGTGCACATGCGGCACAGGTGGCTCGTCTCAAGGCCCGCGTCGCCTCACTCATGCCCGCCGCACAGCGACAGGTCGCAATCGCAGCGGCTGAAGGTGGGATTTCGACGTTGGTGAACCAAGTCATGGCGATGCCGATGCCGGCCCCGCGAACCAGTTCGCCCCAGCAGTATGCGCTGCTTCAAGCGCTGCAGCCCTACGCGACCACCACGAACACGGCGGGAGGCCCTGGCGGGACCGTGGCACCGGACGGGCCTGGCCCACTGCCCGCGTCGGCAGCCGCGGCGGATGTGAGGGCGCACGCGGCCTCGTGCTACGGGGTGGGTCAGGGTCCGAGCACCGACCGCGTGAACTTCTATGAAGGAAGCATCAAGGTCGGCTGGGCCGAGAAGGACCATGGTTACTGGTGCGGCAACGGCTATTCGATCACCGATCTTGGTGGTGCGAACTTTGGCTACTATCACAAGACCTGGACGCCGGATTTGACGCCGTACTGCATCGTGCTTCCGTTCAACGTGAACGGCTGGGACGCTCCTCACGCGCAGTGGGCTCACGGAGGTCTGACTGCCCACGAGGGTAACTACACGCCGTGGACAAGCTGCGTGACGTTCCTCAGCGGCAATGCCGTCGTGCGGATCGCGGCCAACGGCTACTGGGATCGGTACTGGGACTTCTAGGGAGGAAGTCGCACAAGATCACCTCGTCCGGGAATCAGAGGAGGCCATCGTCGTACGCACTGGCGCAGTCTGGCGACTTGTCCTGAAGGTCGCCGTGGCGATCGTGCTCATCACGTTCGCGGTCATCGTGGTCAACGCGCTGCTCGGATCGAGCAGCCACCCGTACCACTAGTGGAGCCGCGCGGGCTCCGGTCTACCTGACCGGAGCCCGCATCCTTCCTCACGCGGCCACGATGTCGCGCGCCCATTCGGAGGAGCGGCGCTCATCCGAACGGTTCACGTAAGTCTGACCGCTTGGCCAATACCAATCGCGCGCCAATCGCGGTGAAATCGCTGTCGTTGGGCGCCCGCAGGCTTGGTTGCAATCGCGTCGCGAGGAACACCGTCACCCGCAGGCAACTGCGAGATGTTCGCTGGTTACAAATGTCCTCTCATGAAGGGAATCAAGATGACACACACCAAGGTCAAGATGACCCGCCGTCTCGGCATTCTCGTCGGCCTCTGCGTGATGGCGGCGCTGGCGTTCACGCCATCTGCCGGAGCCGCGGTGGGGTGCAACGCGGCGAACCTGGTCCCGGCCAGCCAGGCGCCGCCGCAGTGGGCGGAGCTTGCCCCGGCCTTCTGCATCCACCGGACGACGGAGGTCGTGACCAATCCCGGGCTGATTCCGGCCGCGCACGCGAAGGGCTACCTGTGGTGCATGGCCTGGTCACAGAAGCCCACGACTCCGTGGGGCTTCATCCTCAACCAGGTCGCGGCAGCCCACTTCTGCTCGTCTCGAGCCTGGTACTACGTCGAGGTGCTCACCTGATCTGGTAATCGGCGCCGGCGGCCAGACCGTACAGGTCGGCCGCCGTGCCGCACATCAGCCGGCGGCGCTGCTCGTCACTCAACCGTCCGAGCAGCGCCGCCAGGGCATCGCCGTGCTCGTGCGGGTAGTCGGACGCGTACACCAGCGCCGCCGACCCCGCCATCATCTCCACCACCTGATCGATTGCCACTGGATCGGACGGCAGGTGCGCCGGCGCGGTGGTGAAACAGAAGTGCTCGCGCACGTACTCCGAAGGCCGACGCTTCACCCAAGGCACCTCGCGCCACACGCCCTTCCAGTCCTTGTCGAAGCGCCACAGGAGCGGCGCGAGCCAGGCAAAGCCGCACTCACTGACCACCACCCGGAGTTCCGGGAAGCGCTCGAACACGCCCTCTGAGATGAAGCTCAGCACCTGCGCTTGTGCGATCGGCTGGTTTCCGAGGTAGTCCTCCAGGTACGTGGTGGTGAAGCCGCTCGGGGTCGGCGCCTTGCCGGCGCGACCCCAGGCGTGCAGTCCGACCTGTAATCCGGCCGCACGCGCCGCGGCGAACATCGGATGATTGTTCTTGTGTCCCCACGGGAGGTCGCTCCGCACCGGCAGGAGCACCTGGACGAAGCCGGGGTCCTCCCCCATGCGCTCGATCTCCGACACCGCGTCGTCGGGCGACACCGTCGAGACGACCAGACTGGCGCGCAGGCGCGAGTCGCGGCTCAGGAATTCCTCGCGCAGCCAGTCGTTGAGCGCCGCGGCCACGGCGGCCGCGAAGTAGGGGTTGCGATGCGTCTCGAACCCGGTCAGGCAGTTGAGCACGACGATCCGGGGCTCCGAAGCGCCTCGCAGTACCCGCTCGGCCAGCGCCTCGTAGCTCGCCGGTGCCGGCGCCACCACCCCGCGTGGATAGGCGTGCGCCATCCCATTCAGGCGCACGCCCGCCTCGGTGATGTACTGGCGCCAGTAGTCGCTCAGGTAGGGAAACAGGACATCGTAGGACTCGGGCGCGCAGTGCACATCGCAATCGATCGCGTCGTCCATGTCACTCGCCGACGGCGCGCTCCCGGGGCAGTCCGTAGAGCGCGAGCGCGTTCTCGCACAGGATCGCCCGGCGCAGCGAGTCGCCCAGAGCGCGGGGCAGCGCCTGCTTGGGCGAGTCGAAATCCCAGTGCGGGTAGTCGGTGGCGAACAGCAGCCGGTCGCCGAGCCGTGCCTGCTCGATCGCCCACACCAGGTGCTGCGGATCGTCGGGCTCCTCGATCGGCTGCGTGGTGAACCACACGTGCTCGCGGATGTACTCCGACGGTCGGCGCTCGAGCCGCGGGTGGTCCTCGCGCATGAGCTCCCAGGCGGCGTCGAGCGACCAGATTAGCGCCGCGGTCCACGCCACCCCGCACTCGGTCAGGATCACCCGCAGGCCCGGGATCGCCTCGAACATCCCGCCGGCCACCATGCTGGTGAGCTGGGTCTGCATAACGATCCCGTTGCCGACGTGGTAGTCGAGGTAGAACGACGGATAGCCGGCGCCGCGGTGGTCGACGTAGCCACCGGTGTGGAAGGCCACCGGGCGACCGCAGGCGGTGGCCGCCTCATAGATCGGCCAGTACTTGGGCGCACCGAGCTGCTCGGCCGCGCTGGCCGGCAACAGCACGGCGACGAACCGGTCGTCGGCCGCGCGGCGCTGGATCTCGGCCACCGCGAGATCCGGATATTCGTGCGGCACCGCGATCGTCCCGCGCAACCTCGAATCGAACGACAGCCACTCCTCAGCCTGCCACTCGTTCACGGCGCTGTTCCACTCCGCGGCGAAGTCCGGATGGTCGTAGCAGTCCTGTCCGCTCAGCACCTCGAGGACCGCGTAGTCGACCTCGAACTCGTCGAGCAGCTGTGCGCGCATGGTCTCGGGGTCGCTGCCCCAGATGTGACCGGGCTTGTCGGGCCACGCGTCGACGCGCATGCCGGCGTTGCGCGCCCGCGGGTACCACTCGGTGACCCGCGGGGTGCGCCGGCCATAGCGCTCGAGCAACCGCCGGGCCGGCGCGCTCAGATACTTCGCCAGCATCGGCTCGGTGGCCTGGGCGTGGACGTCGCAGTCGACCAGCTTGACCGCGCGCTTCATCGCTACGCCGGCATCCGTGTGCGCCTCAAGCTGAGACATGGTGGCTCCTAAGCATGAAGCACCACGTACTCATCCTCCACCCGGACCTCGAACGTCTCCGCCACATACGGGCCGGGAACCCGCTCGAGCAGCGCGCCGCCGGGCTCCAGATCCACCCCGTAGCTCCGCACCCCGGGCATGGCCGCGCCCATGAACGACTGCCCGGAATCCAGGTCGTACTCCCACCCATGCCAGGGGCAGGCGATCCGCAGCGGATCGGACACCACCGCTGCCTGTCCAGGGGCGTCCGCCACCGCGTCGCCCAGGACATGGCCGAGGCACAGCGGGCCACCCTGGTGTGGGCAGCGGTTGCGGATCCCGTAGAAGCTCTCGCCCACCCGGAACACGCCGATCGAGCGCCCGCCCACGTCCACGATCCGGCGCTCCCCGTCCGAGAAGCTGCTCACCGGGGCGACGACCACCCGCATCACGAACGGCGCTTGGGAAGAAACTCCAACATAGTCGTAGTTTTATCCCAGGGACCCCGGATCTCAGGCCGGGTCGGCCTCGAGATGCGAAAGCCGACCGCCCGGGATCAAAACCACCGCCAGCGCCGCCGCGACGAGAAGGCAGCCCCCGGACACGGCCAGCGCGCGGTGCAGCCCGTGCACGAACGCAGCCGCGTCCGCCCCGCGCAGGCGCCCACCGCTCGCCGAGCCCCCGGCCACCCCGGCATAGACCAGCGAACCGAGCACGGCGACGCCCAGCGCCTGCCCGATCTGGCGCATCGAGTTGTGGATCGCCGACGCCATGCCGGCGCGTTGTGCCCGCACAGCGGCCATGGCGGTGGCGGTCATCGGGGTGAGGCTGAGACCACCGCCCAACCCGACCGCGGCCAGATCCCACCACAGCGAGCCGATCGAGGAGTCGACGCGCAGCCGCAGCAGTCCGATCGTGGCCGCGCCGCATAGGCTCAGCCCGAGAACCATTGGCAGCCGGGCCCCGAGGCGCCCGACCAGCCGTCCGGACAACGGCGCCCCGCAGAAGAACCCGAGCCCGATCGGTAGGACTGCCAGCCCCGCTCCGAGCGCCGAGCGTCCCTGAACCTGCTGGAAGTACACGCTCAGGTAGACGATGCCGCCGATGAAGGCAAAGAACACGACGAGCCCGGCCACGTTGGCCACGGTGAACGCCGCCCGGCCGAACAGCGACACGTCGATCAGCGGCGCCTCGTGCCGGCGCTCCCAGGCCACGAACGCGACCAGCGCCGCCAGAGCGATCACGAACGCGCCGAGGATCAACCCCGACCCCCAGCCGCGCGACGGCCCCTCGATCAGCCCGAACGTCAGCACCCCCACGCCCGCCGTGGTCAGCAGCGCGCCGACCCAGTCGAAGCGCCGAAGCGCCGGTGAGCGGGGGATGACCGGGATGAACCGCAGGCCGAGGGCGATCACCACGATGGCCAGCGGCACGTTCAGCAGGAACACCGAGCGCCAGCCGATGCCGTCCACGAGCAGCCCGCCGACCGCCGGGCCGACCGCCAGTGCCAGCCCCGATCCGGACGACCAAACGCCGATCGCCCCCGCCCGCTCCCGCGGGTCCTCGAACGTCGAGGAGATGATGGCCAGGCTGGTTGGGGTGACGATCGAGGGCCCGAGACCCTGGACTACGCGTCCGCAGAGCAGCCAGCCCACCGACGGCGCCACTCCGGCGAGGAGGGACCCGAGCCCAAACAGTGAGACCCCGGTCATGAACATGCCCTTGCGCCCGCGCCGGTCGCTCAGCACCCCGCCGGCCACGAGCAGGCTGGCGAACACGATCACGTAGGCGTCGACGATCCACTCGAGCTCGGAGCTGCTCGCGTGCAACCTCCGCCCGATCGTCGGCAGCGCCACGCTCACCACCGAGGTCGACATCACCGCCATGAACTGCGCCAGCGTCACGACGAGGACCGTCAAGCCTCGCTCCCCGGGCCGGCGGCGCAACTAACGCAACCCGTGGCCTACAGGGTCAGGGCGCGACCGGCCTCGAACCCGTCGAGGTCGACGATCTCAGCGATCACCGCCGGGGGCACCGCGGCATCGGTGGTGATCACCATCACCGCCTCGAGGCCCTCGCCGACGTCGGCGGCATCCGGTTGGCGTCCGACCGCCGCCGAGACGATGTTGATGCCGTGCTCCCCGAAGTGGGTGCCGACCCGCCCGATCATCCCCGGCATGTCGCGGTAGCGGAACAGCGTGACATGATCCTCGAGCTGGATGTTGAATCGCTGGCCCCACACCTCGAGCAGGTGGGCACGGTTGCGCCGTCCCAACAGCGTCCCGGCGACCAGCACGCTCTCATCGCCGCTCTCCACAGTCACGCGGACCAGATCGGAGTAGTCGCGCACGGCCGAGCGCTTCATCTCGACGACCTCGATCCCGCGCTCGCGAGCCAGGGCGGGCGCGTTGACCTGGTTGACCTCCTCCTCGGTGTGCCCGCGGAGCACGCCGAGTAGCACCTGGATCGAGAGTAGCCGGGTGTCGCGCTCGGCGATCCGGCCGAGGAACTCGGTGCGCAGCAGGTCGATCGAGGAACCCTCGGCGATCTCCACGGCGATCCGCCCCAGCGCGCGGGACAGGAACATGAACGGACCCAGAACGTCCATGTCCTCGGGCGAGATCGCCGGGACATTCACCGCGCTGGTCACCACGCCACCGGTCAGCGCCGCCACGACCTGCTCGGCGGCCTGGTAGCCGGCGCGGTCGGTCGCCTCGGCGGTGGAGGCCCCGAGATGCGGCGTGACGATCACGTTGGGATAGCCGAACAGCGGGTGGTCGGTCACCGGCTCGGTGGTGAACACGTCGAGCGCGGCTCCGCCGACCTTGCCGGAGTCGATCGCCGCCTTCAGGTCCTCGTCGACCACCAGCGGCCCCCGCGCGACGTTCAGCACGCGCACGCCGTCCTTGCATTTCGACAGTGCCTCGCCGTCGAGCCAGCCCTTGGTCTCGGGCGTGTTTGGGAGATGGAGCGTGATGAAGTCCGCCGCGCCGTACAGGGCGTCGGAGGACTCCGCCTTCTCCACGCTCAGCTCGCGGTAGCGCTCGGCGGCGATATACGGGTCGTACGCGATCACGTGCATGCCGAATGCGCGGGCGCGCTCGGCCACCAGCTGCCCGATCCGGCCGAACCCGAGAATCCCGAGCGTCTTCTCATACAGCTCGATCCCGGAGAACTTGGAGCGCTCCCACTTCCCGCCGGTCAGCGACGCATGCGCCTGCGGCACGTTGCGCGCGAGCGCAAGCAGCAGCGCCATCGTGTGCTCGGCGGCGGTGATGACATTGGACTGGGGCGCGTTGGCGACGACGATCCCGCGCTTGGTCGCGGCATCGACGTCGACGTTGTCCACCCCGACGCCGGCGCGGCCCACGGCGCGCAGGCGCCCGGCGCGTCCGATGAGCTCGGCATCGAGCTTGGTCGCGGAACGGATCAGGATCCCGTCGTAGTCGCCGATCCGCTCGGCCAGCTCCTCCCGCGACCATCCGACGCCGAGATCGACGTCGAAGCTCGCGCGCAGCAGGTCGATTCCCGAGTCGCCGATCTTCTCGGCGACCAGGACCCGCGGACGCCCGCCGTTGGCCTGAGCGCCGGCCGACAGCGACTCGGTGTCGCTCACAGCTTCCGCTCCAGGATCCAGTCCACGCACGCGGTCAGGGCGCGCACGTCGCTCGGCTCGGTGGCCGGGAACATCGCGACCCGAAGCTGATTGCGCCCCAGCTTGCGGTAGGGCTCGACGTCGACGATCCCGTTCGCGCGCAGCGTCGCCGCCACGTCCGCGGCGTCGACCTCTGAGCCGAAATCGATCGTCCCGACGACCAGCGAGCGCTTGGCCGGATCGCTCACGAACGGCTCGGCGTGCTCGTGCTGACCGGCCCACTCATACAGGTGCCCGGAGGACTCAGACGTGCGCGCGACCATGCCCTCGAGGCCGCCGTGGCCGAGCATCCACTCGAGCTGATCAGCCAGCAGGAGCAGCGTGGCCAGCGCAGGCGTGTTGTAGGTCTGGTCCTTGACCGAGTTCTCGAGCGCGATCGACAGGGACAGGAACTCGGGGATCCAGCGTTCTTGATTCGCACCCCGCCCGCCCCCGGCGGCGATCGACGCTACCCGCTCGAGCGCCGCCGGGCTCATCAGCGCCAGCCACAGCCCGCCATCGGAGGCGAACCCCTTCTGGGGCGCGAAGTAGTAGACGTCGGCCTGCGCGACGTCGACCGGGAGACCGCCGGCGCCGGATGTGGCGTCGATCAGCACGAGCGAATCACCGGAGACGTCGGCGGGTCGCGACACCGGCACCATCACACCGGTCGAGGTCTCGTTGTGCGCCCACGCGATCACGTCCGCGTCCGGATCGCCGCGCGGCGCCGGCGCGTCGCCCGGCTCGGCCTCCACGACGATCGGATCGGACAGGAACGGCGCGCCGCGCGTGCACGCGGCGAACTTCGAGGAGAACTCGCCGTAGACGAGATTGAGCGCGCGCTCGCGTACCAGGCAGGCCGCGGCGGCATCCCAGAACGCGGTAGTCCCGCCGTTGCCCAGGACCACCTCGTAGCCGTCGGGCAGCGCGAACAGCTCGCGCAGGCCGGCCCGAACCTGCGCCACCACCCCGCGGACCGGAGCCTGCCGGTGCGACGTGCCCATGATCGCGGCGCCTTCCTCGGCCAGCCGCGCCAGCTGCTCGGGCCGCACTCGCGAAGGTCCCGATCCGAACCGCCCGTCGGCGGGCTTCAGATCGTCGGGAATATGCAGGGCTGTGTCGGTCTGGGCCATGCGGACCTACTCCGAGAATTCGGTGTCGATCCAGTCCATATTCGCGCGCAGCTCGCGGCCGACCACCTCGACCTGGTGCCCGGCCTGCTCCTCGCGCATGCGCTTGAAGTTCTCCTGCCCGGCCCGGTTCTCGGCGATCCATTCGCGGGCGAAGTCCCCCGACTGAATCTCGGCCAGGACCTTCTTCATGGCCTCGCGGGTCTCGTCGCTGATGATCCGCTTGCCGCGGGTCATGTCGCCGTACTCGGCGGTGTTCGAGATCGAGTACCGCATCCCGGCGATGCCCTTCTCGTACATCAGGTCGACGATCAGCTTGAGCTCGTGGAGGACCTCGAAGTAGGCCAGCCGAGGGTCATAGCCCGCCTCGGTCAGCGTGTCGTAGCCGGCGCGGACGAGTTCGGTGACCCCGCCGCACAGGACGGCCTGCTCGCCGAACAGGTCGGTCTCGGTTTCGTCCTTGAAGGTGGTCTCGATCACGCCGCCGCGCGTGCAGCCGATCCCCTTGGCGTACGCCAGCGCGAGCGCGAGCGCGTTGCCCGTGGCGTCCTGGTGAACCGCCACCAAGCCCGGCACACCGGAGCCCTCCAGATACTGCCGCCGGACCAGGTGCCCCGGCCCCTTGGGCGCGACCAGTGCCACGTCGACGTCCGGTGTCGGGGCGACCTCGCCGTAGTGGATCGAGAAGCCATGACCGAAGAGCACCAGGTTGCCCGGGGCGATGCCGTCCTTGACGCCGGACTCCCACACGCTGCGATGCAGCTCGTCCGGCACCAGCATCATCACGATGTCGCCCTCGCTGGCGGCATCGGCGGGCTCGGCCACGCGCAGGCCGTGCTCGCGGGCCTTGGCCACGCTGGCGGATTCGGGTCGGAGCCCGACGACGACCGACACGCCGGAGTCCTTTAGGTTCAGCGAATGAGCGTGCCCCTGCGAGCCGTAGCCGATGATGGCGACGGTCTTGCCCTCCAGGAGCGAGAGATCAGCGTCTTTGTCGTAGAACATCGGCCGGGAGCCTAGCGACCCGCGACCCCCGGCCGATGTCTGAAGCTCATCCCCCGCCGAACTGGCGCTCCAGCGCGAGCACGCTCTGGACGTAGCGTTGGGTGTCCGGATACATGCCGTTCTGCTGAACCGACGGAAGACCCTGGTAGTAGCCGGCCGCGGCCATCGCCGGATCGCCACCGGTGGCGCCCAGCAACGAATGCAGCATCAGCACGCCGCCGCGCACGTTGTCCGCGGCCGAGGCCGGCGCCAGCGGCGGGCCGCCGGTGTCGAGCGAGTTCTGGATCCACTGCCAGGTCCCAGGCAGGATCTGCATCACGCCACGGGCATCGGCGCTCGAAACGAGATCGTTGTTGAACCCGCTCTCCTGCCAGGCGATCGCGTCGGCCAGCGACGCCGGCACGCCGTTGGCGGCGGCGATCGCGCCGACCTGAGGCGCGGTGACCCGCTCGGGGGTCGGATAGGGCGGATCAGTCGCGGTTCCCTCGGCGACCGTGCCGACCGGTTGCGAGCTCGCGGCAGATCCCGAGGAGGCCACGGCCGGGCTGCCCGAGAGGTGAAGCACGGTGCCGGAAACCAGCACGCCGTTCGAATCCAGGCCGTTGGCTGCGGCGAGCGAACTGGTCGAGACGCCCGCCCGGGCCGCGATCGCGGTCAGCGTGTCGCCCGGCTGAACCACGTACGCGCCGCCAGACCCCGAGGACGAGCTCGTGCTGACCGGCACGGTGGTACTCACCGGCACCGTCGCCGCGCCACCGGATAGACGGAGCACGGTGCCGGAGATCAGCACACTGGTGGGGTCAAGCCCGTTGGCCGCGGCCAGCGAGTCCGGGCTGAGGCCGGCGCGGGCGGCAATTGCGGTCAGCGTGTCCCCGGGCTGGACGACATAGGCCCCCCCGGTGCTCGCCGACGTGGCGCTCGTGGTCGAGCCCGGATCATCGGCGTCGGTGTCACCGTCCCCGGTGGAGGCGGCCGGCGCCGCGGTCGCGCCCGAGGATGCCGCGCCGACGCCGGAGGACCCGGAAGATTGCGGGGGGATCTGCAGGGTCGACCCGGTGACCAGCTGGGTGGATGTGGACAGCCCGTTCGCGGCGGCGAGCTGGTCGACGGTGAGGCCGTCGGCGGCGGCGATCGAGAACAGGGACTCGCCGGGCGCGACGACGTGAACGAAGTAGGCGGAGGCCGTCGCGGGCACCATCAGCAGCGCGCCGGCCAGGGCAGTGATCAGCAGAGAAAGTCGCAAACGCATGCGCCCCAGTGTCGTCAAACGCGCGATTAACGGGAATCACTGCAATCGGCCTTGCTTCCTGCAAGTCCGCGTTCACGAGTTTGGCCAGCGTGACCTTTACGCGTCAGCGGCCGCGACCAGCGAGCTGCCGGGCAGCGAGAGCGAACCGTCGGCGGCCGCGTACGGCCTCGCGAGCTCGCCGACCTTCGCCTCCACCTCGGCGCGCTGAGCATGCGAGAGCGGATCGAGCAGCTCGCCAAGCATGCTCGAGACCTCGCGCGTCTCGTCGACGAACTCCTCCACGCCGGCGAACGACCGCGACGTCGGGACCGCTTCGACGGCAACGTCGACGAAGCCGGCCGACTCGAGCAGCTCCTGCAGCCGGCCGGGCGCGGACAGGATGAACATCCCCGGTGCGTCGGGATCAGGCGGCTCGGCGTAACCGAGGTCGACCAGCGCACGGGTGGGGATCGTGGCCCAGGGATTGACCGCCGGCTCGTCCCACACAGCCGCGGCGATGCGCCCACCTGGGCGCAGCACACGCCGCGCCTCTCGGAGCGCGGCCTCCGGATCGACGCTGAACATCAGGCCCCACTTGCACAGCACGGCGTCGACGCTCGCGGTCTCAAGGTCGATCCACTCGAGCTCCATCCGCTTGAACTCGACGTTGTCGATGCCGAGCGCCGCGGCCCGGGCGCGCGCCACGGCAAGCATCGCGTCGGCGGCGTCGGTCGACAGCAACGTCCCACCCGGCCGGACCAGCTCGGCGGCGAGGAACCCGGTGTCCCCGGGTCCGGCCGCGAGCTCGAGCACGCGATGGCCGGGCTGAAGCCGCGCGTTCTCGATCATCCACGCCGACACCGGCATGCCGAAATCGCGCATCCGGTCGGCGTGCTTCCCCCAGCCCGTGGCCGCTCGCTCCCAGCGGCCGATGATCTCGGCGTGCAGCGCGTCGGGATCCGAGCCGGCCATCCCTACTCGCTGCCCGGTTCGTTCGTGCGCTCGGCCACCCGACGCGTGATCTCCTCGAACGCGCCCTCCAGCCGGCCACGCAGACGCCGCTGGAAGATCGCCATCAGCGCCTCGGACGCCACCGGTCCGAGCCGCTCGACCGCGTGCTCGATCTCCGGCCAGCGCTCGGCCGGCATGTCCGCCTGCGCGAACGGCTTCCAGATCTCGCCGACGAACAGCTCGACCAGCGAGCGCGACACCGAGTCGCAGTGACGATCGATGTCCTCGAGCACGGCCAGCGCGCTGCGCAGGGAGATGCCGCGGCCCACGATCTCCTCAGCGATGGCGAGCAACGACGGGCTCGGCGCTCGGTAGCGCCCGTCCTCGGTCGGGACGAGCACGCCGAGCCGCTCGGCCTCGGCCAGCACCTCGGGCACCTCCTGCGTGCTGACGCGAAAGCGCCGTCCGAGCTCCTCGAGGGTCAGGGTCTGCCCACGCTCGGGAGCGGCCACGGCGCTGAGCGCCTGACCGAAGTGCTGCAGCCGCTCGGCGGTGCCCTGGGTGTCGTCGATCAGCCGCTTGATCGCCCCCAGGTTGAAGCCGTCCTCCTGGAGGTCGCGGATCAGCCGCAGCTGCTCGACATGCTCGGGCCCGTAGTAGCCGACCCGCGCACGCACCTCGGGCGGGTCGAGCAGGCCGCGGGCCTGGTGGGCGCGAATGTTGCGCACGGTCATCCCCGACTCGGCGGCCAGCTGCTCGATCGTGAGCTGGTTGGGCGACTCCGGCTGGGTGAACTGCGGGGCGGAGGACACGACTCGATTAAAGCTCGCGCCGGAGCAGCTTGCCCGATGCGGTCCGGGGCAGCCGGTCGGTGAAGCTGACCGCCTTGGGGACCTTGAAGGCCGCGAGCCGCGCCGCGCAGTACGACCGCAGTTCCTCGGCGGGCACGGCTGCGCCGTTCCGCAACACCACGGTCGCCACGACCGCCTCGCCCCATTCCGCGTCAGGGCGCGGGTGCACCGCGGCCTCGGCCACCGCAGGATGCTCGAGCAGGATCGCCTCGACCTCGGCCGGCGCCACGTTCTCGCCGCCGCTGACGATCGTGTCCGCTTTTCGCCCAACGACCTCCAGGCGATCACGATCATCGAGGCGCCCCAGATCGCCGGTATGCAGCCAGCCGTCCTCGGCCGCGGCCCCCGCGGACACGATCGGCCCTCGGACCAGCACCTCGCCGTCGTCCCCCGCGATCCGCAGGTCGACCCCGGCCAGCGGCCAGCCGAATGTGGCGATCTGCGAGCACGCCTCGGTCATCCCGTACGTCGGCGCCACCGGCACCCCGGCCCGCGACGCCCGCGTAAGCAGCGCCGGCGCGATCGGCCCTCCGCCGAGCAGTGCCCAGCGCAAGGTCGGCGGCCGCCGCAGCCCCGCGTCGAGGAGCCGCGCCAGCATGGTCGGGACGAGCGAGACCAGCGTGATCCGCCGGCTGGGGTCCATCAGCTCGGAGAGCACCGCCTCGGTGTCGAAGCGGCCATGCACGATGGCGGTCGTGCCATAGATCGCGCTGCGGATCGGAATCGACAGGCCCCCGACGTGGGTGAGCGGCATCGGGCAGAGCCAGCGTTCGTTCTGATCGAGGCCGAGCGCCACCGCCGAGCCGAGCGCGCTGGCCAAGAAGTTGCCGGCGCTCAGCACCACCGGCTTGGGAGCAGCGGTCGTGCCCGAGGTGTGCATCACCGCCACCTCGACGTCGCCGCCGGTGCCAGGCTCGGCGTGGACGGCCGCGCGCCGCGCCGCCTGCTCGGCGTCGCTCAGACGCAGGTCGATCGGCACGACCGCGGCACCCGCCACCAGACACGCGTGCAGTGCGATCACCCAGTCCTCGTCGGGCGGTAGGGCAATCGCGACGCGCGACGCGCGGGTCAGCTCCTCCGAGGCTGCCCGCGCCACCGCGGCGTCGCGCAGCTCGGCGTAGGTCAGGCTGCGCTCCAGCCCCTCGATCGCGATCCGGTCGGGATGACGAGCGCAAGCCGCGTGGATCCAGTAGGACACGACCGACACGGTAGTCTCGCCCGCGTGCCAACGACTTGGAAGCCCGCGGGCGAGTACGAAGACATCCGCTACGAGCTCGCCACCGGCGAGGACGCCGGCATCGCCAAGATCACGATCAACCGGCCCGAGGTACACAACGCCTTCCGCCCGGAGACCGTGGTCGAGCTCTCCGACGCCTTCACCCGCGCGCGCGAGGACCAGGATGTCGGCGTGATCATCCTGACCGGCGAGGGGCCCAACGCATTCTGCTCGGGCGGGGATCAGCGAGTCCGCGGGCAGCGGGGCGGCTACGTCACCGGCGCCGATCCGGCCCAGGCCGGCAAGCACGAGGCGGTCGGGCGATTCGAGGTCACCGACCTGCACATCCAGATCCGCCGGCTGCCCAAGCCGGTGGTGGCGATGGTGGCCGGCTACGCGGTCGGCGGCGGACACGTGCTGCATGTCGTCTGCGACCTCACGATCGCGGCCGAGAACGCGCGCTTCGGCCAAGCCGGGCCGCGCGTCGGCTCGTTCGACGGCGGCTTCGGCGCCACCGTGCTCTCGCGCCTGGTCGGCCCCAAGAAGGCCAAGGAGATCTGGTTTTTGTGCCGCCAGTACGGGGCGCAGGAGGCCCTGCAGATGGGGCTGATCAACACCGTGGTGCCGCTCGACGAGCTCGAGCGTGAAACCGTCAAGTGGTGCCGCGAGATGCTCGCGATGTCGCCGTTCGCGCTGCGCATGCTCAAGGCGAGCTTCAACGCCGACGAGGACGGGCTGGCGGGGATCCAGCAACTCGCCCACGACGCGAACCTGCTCTTCTACATGAGCGAGGAGGCGCAGGAGGGGCGCAACGCCTACCTCGAGAAGCGCAAGCCGGACTTCTCGAAGTTCCCGCGCCGGGCGTGAGCTGATGGCCGCGACGCGGGCGGCGACACGGCCGAGCGGGGTACGGATCTGGGTGATGGCAGCCCGGGTGCGGACCCTGCCGGCGGCGATCGCCCCGGTGCTCGTCGGCACGGCACTGGCCGGCTATCTGCACGTGTTCCATCCGCTGCGCTTCGCCGCCGCGCTGATCGGCGCGATGTTCATCCAGATCGGCACCAACCTGTCCAACGACTACTCCGACGCGCGTCGCGGGGCTGACACCGAGGATCGCCTCGGGCCGGTGCGGGTGACCGCCGGCGGGCTCGTGCCGCCCCGCCAGGTGCTGATCGCGACCTACCTGACCTTTGGGATCGCGGTACTGGCCGGCGCCTACCTGATCGCCGTGGCCGGCTGGCAGCTTCTGCTCGTCGGAGCGGCCTCGATCCTGGCCGGAGTGCTCTATACGGGCGGACCGAAGCCGTACGGCTATGAGGGCCTGGGCGAGCTGTTCGTGTTCCTGTTCTTCGGCATCGTCGCGGTGGCCGGCTCCTTCTTCGTCCAGGTCAAGCACCTCGACTGGGAGGCGTTCGCGCTGGCCGTGCCGGTCGGTCTGATCGCCAGCGGCATCCTCGTGGTCAACAACGTCCGCGACGTCGACACCGACCGGCGCGCCGGCAAGCGCACGCTGGCGGTCCGCCTCGGCCGCCGGCGGACCCGCGTCCTGTTCGCGGCCATGGTCTATCTCGCCTTCCTGCTCACGCCGGTGACCTGGATCTTCGGCCCGCTGGGGCCCTGGCTGCTGCTTCCCTGGTTGACCCTGCCGGTGGCCACCCGGATCGTGAGGATCGTGCGCAATCGCACGGACGGCGCCTCGCTCAACGGCGCTCTAGCCCAGACCGGCATCCTCCAGCTCGTCTTCTGCACGCTGCTGGCGGCCGGCCTGCTGCTCAGCCGGTGAACGTCGAAGTCGATCTGGTCTCCGCGCGCCTGCGCGCGCCGTTCGTCTCGGCCCGCGGACGCCTCCAGGATCGTCCCCTGGTACTCGTGCACGTCGAAGACGCGGATGGCTTCGTCGGGCTGGGTGAGGCGGCGCCGCTGGCTGAGTATCACGGCGTCAACGTCGAGGATGTGCTCGAGGCGCTCGAGGCGTGCCGCATCGTGCTGAACGCCGCGCCGCCGGCGGCCCGGCACGAAAACGTGCTCGCCGAATGGCGCCGCATGGCCCCCGTCCCGGCGGTGGCGGCCATCGACATGGCCATGTGGGACCTTGAGGGCCGCCGGGCCGGACAGCCCGTGTGGCGGCTGCTCGGAGCGAGCGCCGCCGAGCCCGTCGAGGTCAACTACACGATCGCCGCCGCCGATCGCGCCGGCGCCTCGCGTCAGGCCGCGGAGGCCCGCGGGGCGGGCTTCCGCTGCGTCAAGGCAAAGGTCGGCCTCGGCGACGACGCCGGCCGGCTCGCCGCCGTCCGCGCGGCTGCGGGCCCCGAGGTGACGATCCGCCTCGATGCCAACGGAGCGTGGTCGGTCGAGGAGGCGGTCGCCACGCTGCACGCGCTCGCGCCGGTGGGGATCGAGCTGTGCGAAGAGCCGGTCCACGGCCTCGAGCAGACCCGCAGCGTCGCGGCGGCGGTTCCCGAGATCGGGCTGGCCCTGGACGAGACCGCCTCGGGGGCCGGGGCGCTCGAGAACCGGGTTTGTCGGGCGGTCTGCCTGAAGATCGCCGCCTGCGGAGGCATCACCGGTCTCCTCGATGCCACCCGCCGGGCCCGCGCCGCCGGCTACGAGGTGTATCTCGCTTCCACCCTGGATGGTCCGCTGGGAATCGCCGCGGCCCTCCACGCGGCCGCCGCCGTCCGGCCCGATCACCCGTGTGGCCTCGCCACCCTGGGGCTGTTCGCCGGCCGCGAGGACCCATTCCCGCCCCGTGGCGGCCGAATCGAGGTCCCCACCGGCGCCGGACTGGGCGACGGGATGGCCGACTGGTACCGGCCAGAGTGACCGCCTCCACGGGGCGCGTCGGTTAACCGTCTGTTCAGCGTGACCGACGTCACGCTTGGCTGCGCTCGTGACCGGGTACACCCGCGAGCGAAGAAAGTTGGCCACAGGGCTAAAGGCCGGCGCTCAGATGCCGACCATGATGCCTAACACAGAGCCGACCGCTCGACAGGAGACCCGATATGAGTCCTGAACGTTCCAGCGCATACCGCCGGGTGATGAAGACCCTCGAGGACGTGGGCCCGAGCAAGCTGCTCGACACCGAGCAGCAGCGCATCCGCTACGCCGCCGACAACCTGATCTTCAGCGGCGACCTGTCGACCGACGTCGAGGCCCAGGACGCGCTGGCCGACGTCGAGGCGCTGTGCGGCGCGCTCGTCGAGAGCGGACGCTGGGAGCAGGTCTCGGCCGGCCGCCTCGCCGCCGACGTGTACGAGTGCGGGCCGGCGATGCCGGCCATTCTCCAGGCTGCCTGAGCCTCTTCTCACGCCCCAGCGGACGGGTCCACTAGTTCGAGGCGGCGATCACCGCCGCGACCGCGTCCGGCGCCTCCAGGTGTACCGCGTGCCCGGCGCCGGGCACACGGGTCAGCTGGGCCGCCGGGAGCGCCGAGGCCATCTGGTCGGCGATCGCCCTGAACTTCTCGTCGCCCTCCCCCACCACCAGCGCCACCGGCATACCGACCGCACCCAGCCTGTCCCACACGGAAGACAGCGCGCCGGTACCCAGCCCGCGCAGCGCTCTGGCCAGGCCGCCCGGCTGGTTGCGCAGCCGATCGGCGTGGACGGCGGCGAGCACCTCGGGCGGCTGGCCTGCCAGCACCGGGGTTCGCGCCCACCGCTCGGCGAACTCCTCGATGCTCGAGCCCTCGATCTCATCGGCCAGCTTCTCGTCGGCGGCCCGCCGGGCCCCTCGCTCGACCGGATCGGCCAGCCCCGGGCTCGCGCCGATCAGCACGAGCCGCTCGATCCGGCCGCCAAACGCCAGTGCGGCGTGCAGGGCGATCCGCCCACCCATCGAGTAGCCCACGAGCGTGAACCGCTCTGGCGCGAGGCCCGCGAGGTCCCCGAGCACGGCCGCGAGAATTACCGGCTCGCGCTCCGACGCCGTCCCGTGGCCACGGATGTCGGGCGCAAGCGAGCGGTAGCTTTCCCCGAGCGCCGCGACCACCGGGTCCCAGCTCGCCCCGGTGTGGGTGAAGCCATGCAGGAAGACGACGTCGCGGGTCATCGCAGCCGAGATCATGACCGCCACCGACACCTACCTGCTGCTGCGCGCCTTCTGCGACGAGCTTGCCCGCTGCGGGATGGAGCACGTATGCACCGCACCGGGGTCCCGTAACACCCCGCTCGTGCTCTCGCTGGTCCGGGAGCGCCGGATCCGGTGCTGGTCTCATGTCGACGAGCGCTGCGCCGGCTTCTTCGCCGTGGGCGCGGCCAAGCGCTCCGGCGCTCCGGTCGCCGTGACCTGCACGTCGGGGACGGCGGCGGCCAACCTGGCGCCGGCCGTGATCGAGGCGCACCACGCGCGCGTCCCGCTGATCGTGCTGAGCGCCGATCGGCCGCCCGAGCTGCGCGACGTCGGCGCCGGGCAGACGATCGACCAGATCAAGCTCTACGGCGACGCCGTGAAGTGGTTCTTCGAGGCCGGGGTGCACGAGGCCACGCCGGCCGGACTCCGGTTCATGCGCACCCTGGCCTGCCGGGCCTACTGGACCGCGGTGGATGGCCCGCCCGGGCCCGTCCACCTGAACTTCCCTCTGCGTGAGCCGCTGATTCTCGAGACGCCGCTCCCCGAGGACACGAGCGGCCGGGGCGATGGTCGACCGTACGTGTCGTTCGACGCACCCCCGGTGAGCCCCCCGTCCGGCGGTCGCCATCCGTTCGGCCGCATCGTGCTCGTCGCCGGCGCCGAACGCGACGAGGACGCCGGCCGCGAGCTGGCCGGCTTCGCCGCGCGGGCCGGCATCCCGCTGCTCGCCGACCCGCTGTCCGGCGCGCGCCGCGGGCCGGCGGCCAT
>JAFAWR010000117.1 GCA_019241635.1 Solirubrobacterales bacterium | reverse complement strand
AGCGCCTCGTCAGCGCCAACCCCCCGCCCGGTGAGAACCATGTCCATGGCCCGCGAAACACCGATCAACCTAGGCAGCCGGACCGTCCCGCCGTCGATCAGCGGCACCCCCCAGCGCCGGCAGAACACCCCGAACACCGCGCTCTCCTCGGCGATCCGCAAATCGCACCAGAGCGCCAGCTCGAGTCCCCCCGCCACCGCATAGCCCGCCACCGCCGCGATCACGGGCTTCGAGAACCGCATCCGCGTCGGCCCCATGGGGCCATCGCCGTCGGCCGCGACCCGGTTGCCAGCCGGACCCCCGGCCTCGACCAGGTCCGCCCCGGCGCAGAACACTCCTCCGGCCCCGTGCAGCACGGCCACGCACGCGTCTGCGTCGGCGTCAAACTCCCGGAACGCCTCGGATAACGCGCAAGCCGTCGCCCGATCGACGGCGTTTCGCCGCTGCGGCCGCGAGAGCAGCACGGTGAACACCGGCCCGTCGCGCTCGACGCGGACCGCGTCGCTCACCGAGGCTCCGATCCGATCGCCCGCCGCACGAACGCCCGGATCGACGCCACGACATCTTCGCCCCCCGCCCCTGAGGACAGCGGCCCGACCAGCGCCTCTCCGCATCCGCCGACCAGCGCGGCCGCCGTGAAGACCACGTCCTGCCGCGGGATCTCGCCGGCGTCGATCGCCGCCCGTAGCTCGCCTTCGATCGCCTCCGCGTACCGGCGCCGGTAGGCCAGGCGCTCGGCGTCGACCAGCGGATCGACCGGTTCGGCCAGCAGCGCCCAGGCCTGCGGACGGTTGCGCAGCGCTCGCCGGGCGAAGGTGGCCAGGACCGCTTCGAGCCGCTCGACCGCGCCCGGGCCGGCCGCGTCCGCGGCGGCCTGCATCGCCCGCACCTCGCCCTCGCAGACGTCCCGGAACACCTCGATGAACAGCTCCTCTTTGGACGGGAAGTGGCGATACAGCGTGGCCGCCGCGACGCCGGTGCGCTCGGCGATCGCCACCACCGAAGCGGAGGCGTATCCGCCGGTCTCGATCAGCTCGCGCGCCGCGACCAGCAGCCGCTCGCGAGTGGGACTCGCCCTCCCGGCGGCGACGCTCACGCCGGGAACGCCCGGTCGACGATCGCCGCGGCGTCGACGCCGGTGGGCAGCGTCCCGTAGACCCGGCCGCCCCGGCCATCCAGGCGCGCGGCGCAGAACGCGTCGGCCACCGCCGGAGGCGCGCTGCGGACGAGCAGCGAGGCCTGCAGCGCCACGGCCAGGTCCTCGACGACCCGCCGGGCCTCGAACTGGGGCCCGATCGCGTCCCCGGTCTCGAACATCGCGACCAGATGAGCCTGCACGCGCTCCACGTGCGCATCGAACCGCCGGTCGGCCCCGGCGGCCAGCGCGCACTCATCGAAAAACGCCGGCAACCCCGCGGGCTCCTTGACCATCGCACGCAGGACATCGAGCGCGGCCACGTTGCCCGACCCCTCCCAGATCGAGTTCAGCGGCGCGTCCCGGTAGAGCAGCGGCATGGCCGACTCCTCGACGAACCCGTTCCCGCCCAGGCACTCGAGCGCCTCCGCGGCGTGCGGCGCGGCCCGCTTGCACACCCAGTACTTCATGATCGCGGTGGCAAAGCGCCGGAACGCGGCCTCGGACTCCGAGTCGTAGGCGCGGGCGACTCGGAGCGCCGCCGCGGTGGCCGCCTCTGACTCGATCGCCAGATCGGCCAGGACGTTGAGCATGGCCGGCTGCTCGACCAGCCGCGCACCGAACGCGGACCGGTGGCGGGTGTGGTGAATCGCCTCGACCACCCCGCGCCGCATTCCCGTGGCGGCCCCGAGCAGGCAGTCCAGCCGGGTGTGGTTGACCATCCGGATGATCGCCGGCACGCCCCGCCCCTCCTCGCCGACCAGCCGCCCGCGGGCGCCCCGGAACTCCACCTCGGAACTCGGCAGCGAGCGGGTCCCCAGCTTGTCCTTGAGTCGCTGGAATTCCATCCCGGGCCCGCGCTCGACCAGGAAGCACGACAGGCCACCCGGAGCCTGGGCCAGGACCAGGAAGACGTTGCAGGGCGGATAGGAGCAGAACCACTTGTGGCCGTGGAGCTCATATGTTTCGTCGCCCACGGGCTCGGCCCGCGTGAGGTTGGCCCGCACGTCGGAGCCGCCCTGGCGCTCGGTCATAGCCATGCCGGCCAGCGCGCCGGCGTCGTAGTCGGGCATCGTCAGACGCGGCTCCCAGAGCGCCGCCAGGTCCGGCGCCGCGTCGCGGAGCGCCGGCACGGCGGCATAGGTCATCGACACCGGGCACATGACGCCGGCATTCGTGTTGCCCCAGAGCATGAACAGGGCCCCCCGGACGACGTGGCCGCCGGGCATCGGGGCGAGATCCGCCTCGGGCGCGGTTCGCCACGGAAGGCTGTGGATCCCGCGCTCGACGGCCCCCCGCAGCAGCCAGTGCCAGGACGGATCGAGCTCCACCTCGTCGATCCGGTTCCCGAACCGGTCGTGGGTACGCAACAACGGCGCGTTGCGCTCGGCCCGCCGGCCGTGCTCCAGCGCCTCGGCGCTCCCCGCCACCGCGCCGGCCTCCCGCGCGCGGTCAGTGCCCCATTCGCCGCCTTCGCGGGCGAGGCCCTCGCGCAGCGCCAGGTCGATCTCGAACAGATTCACCGGCTGGAGGGGCGGCGCCTGGTTGAGCACCGCGCGTGCCGGGTCCCCGATGATGTCCATGTGAATCGCGATTCACATAGGGTACCGCAGGCTTCTCAGCCTCGCGCGAGCGGTCCCGATCCTCGGTCAGCCCGACCTCGTAGAACACCAGGCTGGTGGCCAGGACCAGTCCGAGGGCGACGAGCACGAAGGCCAGGTTCTGGGCCAGACCGCCGTGCAGCACGAACGCGGAGGCGATCCCGGCCAGCACGAGCAGCGCGGCGGAGCCGAAGCCGACGATCCGAGATCGCCGGCTCAAATGGCTCCGCCGCGTGTCAATGGGTGGTTACTCGTCTCCGTCGACGATGTCGGGCACGTCGAGCTCGGCCAGCTCATCGACGAACCCGAGCGAGGAGCGGCCGTCGCCGATCCCCTCGAGGTCGGACAGGTCCGGCTCCGGCCCACCGAACCCGGTCAGGCCCTCGCCGTCGGTGAGCCCGAGCTCGGCCGCGAGGTCGTCGTGGTCGAGCAGGCCGACGTCGTCCATGCCGCGGGGCAGCGGCTCGGATGGCTCGATCTCGATCCGCCGGTAGCGCTTCAGGCCCGTCGCCGCCGGGATCAGCTTCCCGATGATGACGTTCTCCTTGAGCCCGACCAGCCGGTCGATCTTGCCCTCGAGTGCCGCGTCGGTGAGCACCTTGGTGGTCTCCTGGAAGGAGGCCGCCGACAGGAACGAGTCGGTGTTGAGCGACGCCTTGGTGATTCCGAGGATGATCTCCTCGGCCTGGGCGGCCTCGCCGCCGGCGTCGATCACCGCCTTGTTGATGCGGCCGTACTCCTGGCGGTCGACGAACTGCCCGGGGAGCAGCTCGGTGTCGCCCTTCTGGTCGACCCGCATCCGCTTCATCATCTGGCGCACGATCAGCTCGATGTGCTTGTCGTCGATGTCCACGCCCTGGGAGACGTAGACCTCCTGGACCTCGCGGACCAGATAGGTCTCGGTCTCCGTCCGGCCTCGCACCGCCAGCAGCTCGGCGGGATACAGAGATCCTTCGTTGAGCTGCGTCCCGGGCTCGATCTTTTCGCCCTCGGTCACGAACAGCCGCGTGCGGCGCGGGAACGTATTCCGGTGCTCCTCGCCCGAGTCATCGGTGATCACGACGGTGACCGCCTTGTCGGACTCCTCGATCGACACCTTGCCGCCGATCTCGGCGATCTTGGCCAGGCCCTTGGGCTTGCGCGCCTCGAACAGCTCGACCACGCGCGGGAGACCGTGCGTGATGTCCGCGCCGGCGACGCCGCCGGTGTGGAACGTCCGCATGGTCAGCTGCGTGCCCGGCTCTCCGATCGACTGGGCCGCGATGATGCCCACCGCGTCGCCGATCTGGGCCAGCTTCCCGGTGGCCAGCGACCGTCCGTAGCAGGCCTGGCAGACGCCGGTCGGGGCCTCGCACTTGAGCACCGAGCGCACCGGCACGGTGATCACGTGGCCCTTCTCGGTGTCGTCGTGCCAGGACTCGACCAGATCGGCCAGCTCGGCGCGGTCGATCTCCTTGCCCTTCTCGACGATCACCCGGCCGCGCTTGGTCGTGATGTCCTGCGCGGCGATCCGGCCGATCAGGTTGCCGTTGGGCTCCCCGGTCGGTCG
>JAFAWR010000072.1 GCA_019241635.1 Solirubrobacterales bacterium | reverse complement strand
GGCGGCATGGGGCTCGAACACGCCGGCGTTGTTGACCAGCACGTCGATCCCGCCGAGCGCGGCCGCGACCTCGTCGACCATGTGCCGGACCGCCTCGGCGTCGGCCAGGTCGGCGCCCGCCACCACGTGCCCATCACCGGCCAGCTCGGCCTGCACCGCGATCGCAGCATCGCGGCGAGTCCCGTAGTGCACGCCGACCCGATCGCCGCTCGCCGCAAATCCCCGTGCCACCGCGGCGCCGATGCCCCGCGACGCCCCGGTCACGAGAACTGCTCGCGCCGCCACCAGTTAGCCGCCGCGCTGCACTCGCGAGCCCGGCACGATGTCGTCGGACCCGTCGGGCCAGCGGACCCACGCCTTGTGGCCGCCGTCGTAGTCGTCGCCGAGCAGGATCAGCGTGGCCGGCTCGCCGACGGCGGTGCACGGCTCGTCGCCCTCGGAGTCGAGCCCGCGCCAGAGCCGCACGAACCGGTTGTGCTCCAGCTCTTCGGCCACCGTCGTGGGGTCGGTGTGCCCCGGATGGATGTGGGTCTCGGGCGGGAGCTTCAGGAGCTTGTCCATGATCGAGGACTTGATGTCGGCGAAGCCCGTGCTCCCGGGCGCGTGCACCCCGCCGACCGAGCCCTTGAACAGAGTGTCGCCGGTGAACACGTCGGTGCCGTTGACCAGCAGGGACAGCATGCCGTCGGTGTGACCCGGGGTGTGGATTGGCTCGATCTCCAACGCCCCGCTCACGATCGTCTCCCCCGGTGCCATCGTGCCCGTCGCCGCCGGCACCTTCGAGCGTTCGAGCTCGTGGATCAGCACCGGCGTCCCCGGGTGGCGCGTCAGCACCTGGTCGACCTCGGAGACGTGGTCGTGGTGATGGTGGGTGAGCAGCACATGCGTGAGCGTGAACTGCCCACGTTCGAGCAGCCGCAGCAGCGGCTCGACCGGACCGCCGGCGTCGATCATCACCGCGTGTCCACCCGGCTCGTCGGCCACCACGTAGGTGTTGGACAGGAAGTCGTCGTTCATCGAGCGCTCGATGATCACGCTCCGCAGCCTACTCGTTAGCCTGCTCGGTCATGAGCCTCCTACACACCTGTTACCGCATCACCGACATCGACCGCTCGGTCGCGTTCTACGAGGCACTCGGCTTCGAGGAGCGCCGCCGCGCTCCGATCCGCGACGAGGCGATCAACGTGTTCATGAGCCTCCCCGACGACGGTCCCGAGCCGAAGCTCGAGCTGACCTACAACTTCGGCGTGGACTCCTACGAGCTCGGCACCGCCTACGGGCACATCGCGATCGCCGCCCCGGATCTCGACGCCACGCTGGCGCGCCTTAAGGAGCAGGGGATCGAGCCCGAGCGGCCGCCCTACACGGTCAGCGAGGGTGGCAACCGCCTGTGCTTCGTGCGCGATCCGGACAACTACCGGATCGAGCTGATCGAGCGGGGCTGAGCCGCTAGCCTTCGAGTCCTCGATGGCCGACCCGTCGAAGATCGCCATCCTGCTCCAGCAGGTCGCCATGGGCGTCAACGCCCACGACCGTGAGAACCCCGATCACCACACGTGGGGGATCGGGATGGCGCACTTCGACATCGAGCGGCTCGGCCTCGACGAGGGCGAGGAGCTGATCCCGGGGATCGTCCTGCAGGCCGACGGCGGCCAGACCGGCCAGTTCCGCATCCTGTGCGACGGGCAGCATGACCAGGGCGAGGTCGAGGAAGAAGAAGAGGTCGTGGATGCGGTGGCCGAGCAGGAGCTCGCGCAGCCGCTCCAGGCGCCCGGCCCAGCGCCCCGGATCACCCCGCCGTTCTAGGCCAGGGCGGGGGTCAGGGATCTTGACCGGGACGGCATCGAGAACCGCCACCGGCGCGGTCCGCCTCCTCGAAGCCCTCGAGCAGCTCGGCGTGGAGCTCGTGTTCGGGCTGCCCGGCGTGCACAACCTGCCGATCTGGAAGGCGCTCTCGGACTCGGCGATCCGCCTGGTCGGCGTTCGCCACGAGCAGACCGCGGTGTACGCCGCCGACGGGTACGCCCGCGCCACCGGAAAGCTCGGCGTCGCCGTGGTAACCACCGGGCCGGGCGCGGCCAACACGCTCGGCGCCACCGGCGAGGCGATGGCCGCCGGCTCGTCGGTGCTGGTCATCGCCACCGACATCGCCACAGCGCTCCGCCGCGAGGGCGTCTACGGCGGGACGCTCCACGAGACGCGCGATCAGACCGCGATGTTCGCCCCGGTGACCAAGGCGGCGCGCCTGCTGCGAAGCGCCGACGAGATCGCCGGCGCCGCGCTCGAATCCGGCCGGACGGCGCTCGCCGCCCCCACCGCGCCGGTGTATCTCGGTGTGCCGACCGACCTGCTTTCGGCCGAGGCCGCC
>JAFAWR010000383.1 GCA_019241635.1 Solirubrobacterales bacterium | reverse complement strand
CTGGCCGATTCGCTGCCCCATGGGCGGCTGCACGTGGTGCGAGACGCCGGGCACCTGTTCCTGCTCGACGAGCCGGCTAGCGCGGCCCCCGCGCTCGTGTCGTTCCTGGACGGCTAGCGGCGGCGCCGAGCGACGTCGATCTCGCCGCTGTGCACCTCGTGGCCGGCGGCGCAGTGCAGCGACACCTCCACCGGCTCGCCGCAGTCGCGGTGAAGCAGCTCGATCGGCCCGCCGCGGTCGTCAAGCCACCGGTCGCCCCACTTCATCAGCGCGACCAGGACCGGAAAGAGATCGGCGCCCTTGGCCGTGAGCCGGTACTGCTGGCGGGTCCGCTGGCCGGGCTCGCGGTAGTCCTCGCGCTCGAGTAGGCCCTCCTCGACCAGCTCGCGCAGCCGCGCCGCGGCGACCGGCTCGCTGATCCCGACGCGCTCGGCGAAGTCGTCGAACCGGGTGGTGCCGTAGAACGCCTCGCGCATGATCAACAGCGCCGATCGGGTGCTCACCACCTCGAGCGACTTGGCGATCGTGCACCGCTCGGCCTTCCAGCCCGAGCGCGGCTCGAGTGCTCCGGTGAGGCGGACAGTGCTGGTGTTTGTCATGTCACGAATGATAGCTGACTTGTGCCTGCTTTAGCCAGCATGATAGGGTGCTGACTATGAGAACCCTAAGCCAGCGGCTGCGCCCTTCCCCCGCCTCGCCCAACCTCGTGCTCGTGATCGTCTGCGCCGGCGTCGTGCTCGCCAGCCTCGACCTGTTCATCGTCAACGTCGCCCTGGCGCAGATGGCCAAGGACTTCGGCGCCCACGGGCTGGGCGGCCTGTCGTGGGTGCTGAACGGCTACGCGATCGTGTACGCCGCGCTGCTCGTGCTGTTCGGCCGCCTGGCCGACCGATATCGGCGCGAGCGCGGCTTCCTGGTCGGGGTAGCCGTGTTCGTGGCCGCCTCGGCGGCGTGCGCCGCCGCCACCAGCCTGCCCATGCTGGTCGCCTTCCGGGTTCTTCAGGCGGCCGGAGCCGCGCTGCTGACTCCGACCTCGCTCGGGCTGATCCTGGCCAGCTTCCCGCCCGATCGCCGGCACGGAGCGGTCCGCGCGTGGACGGCGGTTGGCGGGTTCGCGGCCGCCCTCGGTCCGGCCGTCGGCGGCCTGCTGGTCGACGCCAACTGGCGCTGGGTGTTCCTGGTCAATGTCCCGATCGGGCTGGCCGCATTGGCCGCTGGATGGCGGCTGCTCCCCGAGGTGCCGGGTCATCCGGTCCGGCGGCCCGACGCCCTCGGCGCGCTCCTGATTACCGGCGGCGTCGGGGCGCTGACACTGGGTCTGGTCGAGGGCGGCGACTGGGGCTGGGGCGGCGCTCGAACCATCGGGGTGCTGGCGCTCGCGGTCATCGGACTCGCGCTGTTCGCCGCGCACACCGCTCGGCATGGCAACCCGCTGATCGACCGGGCGCTGTTCCGGTCCCGCCCGTTCACGGGGGCTTCGGCGGTGGCGGTGCTGTTCTCGATGGCCTTCGGCGCGATGCTCCTGTCCCGTGTCCTGTGGGCCCAGGACGTCTGGCACTGGTCGGCCCTCACCACCGGCCTCTCGATCGTCCCCGGCCCGATGATGGTCCCGCTGTTCTCGTTCCTGGTCGCCGGCCGCCTGATCAACCGCGTCGGCTCCGGCCTTGTGATCGCCGGCGGTTCGGCGCTGTTCGCCGCCGGCATGGCCTGGATGGCGCTCGCCGCCACGCTGCGTCCGGACTACGTGGGCGATGTCCTGGGTGGGTTGCTGCTCACCGGGATCGGCGTCGGCCTGACCCTGCCCACGCTGATGGCCACCGCGGCGGCCTCGCTCCCGCCCAATGCGTTCGCGACGGGCTCGGCCGTGGTCAACATGCTCCGCCAGGTCGGGCTGGCCATCGGAGTGGCGATCCTGATCGCCGTGCTCGGCTCACCGCGCTCCGCGGCGGCAACCCTCGCCGCCTACCAGCGCGGGTGGGTGGTGACCGCGGCGATCGCGCTGGTCGGCGGGCTGGTCGCGCTCGGGCTGCTGGCGCCGCGGCGCCGGCGGGCGGTCGAGGCGGTCGAGCCGGTCGAGGCGGTCGAGGCGACCGCGCTGGCCACCAACAGTGGATAGCGTTGCGCCGGTGACCCCCGAGGAGTCGACGCCCAGCGAGTTCATGCGCGTGCTCGAGATCGAGTTCGAGGAGCGCAGCCCGGAGCGGGTCACCGGCTCGATCGCGGCCGACGCGCGCCACCATCAACCCTGGGGGCTCGTCCACGGCGGCCTCTACGCAACCGCGGTCGAGACGTTCGCCACCACCGGCGCGTTCGAGGCGGTCAAAGATCAGGGCATGCAGGCGGTCGGCGTGTCGAACCACACGGACTTCGTGCGCCCCCACCGCGACGGGCGCCTGACCGTGGTGGCGACGCCGATCCACCAGGGGCGCACCCAGCAGCTGTGGCAGGTCGAGATCCGCCGGCCCGAGGATCAGAAGCTGGTCGCGCGCGGCCAGGTCCGCCTGCAGAACGTGCCGGCGGGGACATGACGAGCTCGGAGGTCTCGACCGTTCGGAGCAAGACCGTGACGTGGGAGGACCCGTCGGTCTCGGCCGGGGCGATGGCCTCGATGTCCGGTCGCCAGCTCCTGCAGGCGATCCTCGACGGCCGGCTCCCCCGGCCACCCATCGCCGAGCTGTTTGGCGCCCGCCTGGTCTCGATCGGCGAGGGCAGCGCGCGGTTCGAGTGCACGCCGGACGAGTCGACCTACAACCCGATCGGGCTGGTCCATGGCGGCATGCTCTGCACCCTGCTCGACTCGGCCGCCGGGTGCGCGGTGCACACCATGCTGCCCGCGGGGGTGGGTTACTCCACGATTGAGATCAAGGTCAGCTTCCTCGCCGCGGTCCGGGCCGACACGGGGACGATCGAGGCAGAGGGTCGCGTGCTCCGGCTGGGCCGCCAGGTCGCCTTCGCCGAGGCGCACGCTCGCACCGCGGACGGCAAGCTGGTCGGCCACGCCACCACGTCGCTCGCGGTGATGCGCGGCTGATCCGGCGCACCGCCTCCCGGGCCTCGGCGCGCCCGCCGGGCACGGATGCCCGGCGGAACCGGCCCCAGGGACGTCGAGCGAAGCGAGACCCCTACTCGTAGGAGAGGGCTTCGAGCACGTTGAGCCGGCCAGCCCGGCGGGCGGGCCAGATCGCGGCGATCAGACCGGCGATGACCGCGGCGATGACGAAGACGATCAGGGTCGGGACCGGGATCGTGAACGTCCCGAAGTTGATCGTCGCGCCGATCATCACCGCGAGCAGGATGCCCAGCGGAATCCCGAACGCCGCCCCGAGCAGGGCGGTGATCACGCTCTCGTGCCGGATCATCCGGCGGACCTGACGGCGGCTCATGCCCACCGCGCGCAGCATCCCGAGCTCGCGGGTGCGCTCGAACACGGTGAGCACCAGCGTGTTGACGATTCCGAACAGGCTGACCACGATCGACAGCGACAGCAGCACGTAGAGCAGATTGAGCAGCAGGGTCAGGCCCTGGAGCTGGTTGTCGATGAACTGCGACTTGGTCTGGAGCTTGGCGTCCGGGAACCCGGCCAGAGCCGCGTTCAGCGTCCGCGTGTTGGCCGCGCTGACGCCTCCCTGGATGTTCACGAACGTGAACAGGTTCTGGGGGTTCTGGTAGGCGCTGTCAAACCGGGCCTGCGAGATCGAGATGTCGCCGTACGGCGAGGCGCCCTGAGGCGGATTGGTGATCCCGATCACCGTCAGGAGGAGGAACTGGCCTTTAGGCGTCTCCATCAACAGGGGCGAGCCGACCTGCAGGTGCTGGGCCTTGGCGTAGTCCTTGCCCACGAAAGCGCCGTTGGCTCCGAGCTGAGCGGGGATCTGCTGGCTACCGTGCGTCCAGTCGATCTTGATCGCCTGGCTGACGTTCGGCGGCACACCGGTGACGGTGATGTTCGAGCCGAAGGCGCGCCCGTCGCCCCCGCGCACCCCCACGACCGCGGTCACACCAGCCACCTGCCGCGCGGCCTGCTCGGAGGCGAGGCCGATCGGCGAGAAGTTGTTGCTGGCCGTGACCGCGTAGTTGGCCACGAACGCCTTGTTGACGTTGGTCTTGAACCCGGTCCGAAGCCCCGCGGCGAGCACTCCGACCAGCGTGACCAGCGCCAGCCCGATCATCAGGGCGGATGCGGTCGAGGCGGTCCGGGCCGGGTTGCGAGACGAGTTGCCCTGTGCCAGCTTGCCCGCGGAGCCGCCGATCCGGCTCGCCGGCCAGCCGAGCACGCGGACGAGCGGCGGCACCAGCTTGGGCGCCACCATCGACACCCCGATGAACAGCGCCACCGCGCCGACGCCGACCGCGAGCAGCCGCAGGCCGGTGGACAGGCTCGAAACGATCAGCCCGACGAGCATCAGGGCAACCGCGATAACCACCGTTCCGTACGCGGCCTGCGAGCCGTACTTCGCCCACCGCGACGGCGGGAGCAAGGCGCCTTCGCGGGCCGCGGCGATCGGCGGCACCCGCGTGGCGCGCAGCGCCGGCCGGACCGCGGCGATCATCGTGATGATGATCCCGACCAGCAACGCCACGATGATCGTGCGGGTCTTGAACACGGTGGACGCCTGAGGCAGGTCGATCCCGAGCGACACGAGCAGCGAGTTGAGCCCCTTGGCCAGCAGCAGCCCGAGGAACAGGCCGATGATCGACGCGGTCGTCCCGATCACGAACGCTTCGACCAGCACCGAGCGGAGCACCTGGCGCCGGCTTGCCCCGAGCGTGCGCAGCGTGGCCAGCTCGCGGGTCCGCTGGGCGATGGTGATCGACAGCGTGTTGGCGATCACGAAGCTGCCTACGAACAGCGCGATCCCGCCGAAGGCGAGCAGGAAGTCCTGGAAGATGTTGAGGAACCCGCTGGTGTCCTTGGTCGCCTGGGCGGCCTGGGCCTGTCCGGTCCTGACCTGCGCGCTCGGCCCGAGCAGCGGCTTGATCGCGGCGACCAGCTGCGCGGGCGACGTCCCTGACTTCGCCGCGATGTTGATCTGGTCGTAGGCGTTCTGCTTGTGGAACAGCTGCTGCGCCTCGGGCAGCGTGAAGATCGCCATGGTCGCTCCGCCGAGCGAGGAGACGCCGGCGAACTTGACCGTCCCGACGACCCGGAAGCGCTGCACCGGCCCACGGGCGACGATCCCGATCTCATCGCCCACCCGGTAGGAATGCTTGCTGGCCGTCGCGGCGTCGATGTCGACCTCGTCCGGCCCGGCCGGCCAGTTGCCGCTGGTCAGGCTGAGCGGGTTGAAGTGCTGACCCTGCGAGGTGTGGCTGAAGGCGAGGCCGCCGCCGCCCCCGCTCGAGATCACTTTGCCGTCGCGCCCGACGAGCTGCGCCTGGTCCTGAATCCCGCCCGAGGCGAGCCCTACCTGCGGCAGCCCCTGCACCCGGGTAAGCAGTGAGGCCGGCAGGGTGGGCGCGTTGCTCCCATTGCCGTTGTTGCCGTTGCCGATCGCGCTCTTGCCGGTGATTACCGCATCGGCGTTCTTGTAGGCCTGTGTGAATACGGTGGTGAACGCCGATTTGATCGTGTCGGTGAGCACGAACGTCCCGCTCACCATGGCCACGCCGAGGACGATCGCGAACGCGGTGAGCGCGGCGCGGAGCTTGCGCCCGAGGAGCCCGCGCAGCGCGACCCTGGTCACGACTGCAGGGTGCTCATCACCTCGAGCACCTGGGCCTGATCGGCATCGGTCAGCTCCTTCACGATCAGCCCGTCGGCCAGGAACATGATCCGGTCGGCAATCGACGCCGCGCGCGCCTCGTGGGTCACCATCACGATCGTCTGCTGGTAATCGCGCGCGGAATCGCGGAGCAGGTCGAGGATCTCGCCGCCGGTCTTGGAGTCGAGATTGCCGGTCGGCTCGTCGGCGAACAAGATGGTCGGCCTGGTGACCAGCGCGCGAGCAATGGCCACGCGCTGCTGCTGACCGCCGGAAAGCTCGGAGGGGCGGTGCTTGCGCCGATCGGACAGGCCGGTCTTGGCCATCAGCTCCTCGAGCCAGTCCGAATCCGGACGTTCTCCGGCAATCGACAGCGGCAGGAGCACATTCTCCTCGGCAGTCAGCATCGGGAGCAGGTTGAAGAACTGGAAGACGAACCCGATGTGGTCGCGACGCAGCCGAGTCATATCGGCGTCGTCGAGCTGGGTTATCTCGGTGCCGGCGATGGTCACCGTCCCGCTGGTCGGCTTATCGAGACCGGCCAGCGTGTGCATCAGGGTCGACTTGCCCGAGCCCGACGGGCCCATGACCGCCACCAGGTTGCCGCGCGCGACGTCGAGTGAGACACCGCGCAACGCGTGCACGGCAGTGGCGCCTTCGCCGTACTGTCGCTGAAGGTCGCGAGCCTGTACGACCGCGCCGTTAAGTGTGGCTCCCGCGGACGGGGTGACTTCGGTTTCTTCCGTCGGCACGATTGCCGTGTATAGCAGCCGTAACGCGTTTCAGCACTATGGCTAGCTGGTGTGTATGGAACTTTTCAGACCGGAGTTTTTACAAACTGTTCACGCAGCGCGGTCTTCTTGAACTTGCCGGTCGCGGTGCGCGGAATCTCGTCGATGAACTCCACTCGTTCGGGCAGCTGCCACTTCGCGAAATTGCTCGCGAGATGCTCGCGAAGATCGTCGGGAGTGGCCTCGGCGCCACTCTTGAGCACCACCACGGCCATCGGTCGCTCGTCCCACTTCTCGTCGGGCACCGCGATGACCGCGGCTTCGGCCACCGCGGGGTGACCCATGAGCAGGTTCTCCATGTCCACCGAGGAGATCCACTCCCCGCCGGACTTGACCAGATCTTTGGAGCGGTCGGTGATCCGAATGGACCCTCGCCGGTCGATCTTGACCACGTCACCGGTCTGGAACCAGCCGTCGTCGGTGAACTTCTCGGTCCCCGTTCCCTGGAAGTAGGCGGCCGCCACCCACGGCCCGCGGACCTCGAGCTCGCCCATCGCCTGATCGTCCCAGGGGATCAGCTCGCCGTCGTCGCCGCGGGCGCGGATGTCGACGAACGGCGCCGGGATGCCCTGCCGGGCGCGGTAGCCGAACTGCTCGTCCTCGGAGGCGCTGTCGAGCTCGGGGGGCAGCGTCGAGGTGCTGGCCAGCGGCGAGGTCTCTGTCATACCCCAGCCTTGGACGATCTCGAGCCCGTGCTGGTGGTAGCCCTCGATCATGCTTTTGGGGACGGCCGAGCCGCCGACCAGAAGCCGCCGCAATGCACTCAAATCCCAACGCTTCGGTTCGTCGTTGATTGCCTTGAGCATGGCCATCCAGACGGTCGGCACGCCGGCGGTGAGCGTCACGGTTTCCTCTGCCAGCAGGTCGAGGACGGATTCGGCGTCGAGCTTCGGACCCGGAAGGACCAGCGACGCCCCCATCATCGTCGCGGTGTAGGGGATCCCCCAGGCGTTGGCGTGGAACATCGGGACGACCGGAAGCACGGTGTCGCGCATCGACACGTTCATCTGGTCGGGCAGC
>JAFAWR010000357.1 GCA_019241635.1 Solirubrobacterales bacterium | reverse complement strand
TGAGCGACGACGGGCCGGGCGTCCCGGCCGACCAGCGCGAGCGGATCTTCGAACCATTCGTCCGCCTTGCCCAGAGCCCGCGCGGCGGCACCGGCCTCGGGCTGGCCATCGTCCGGCGGACGATCGAGTCCCATGGCGGCACGATCGCCTGCGACGCGTCCCCGGCCGGCGGGGCGCGATTCACGATGCGACTGCCGGCCGATACCTGAAGGTCGTCGTCCCGGATCCGCCACCTTATGAACCACGCCGCCCGATGAACCTCTGTTAGCAGGGACGAACTCGTCATTCGCCATCTGCCGGACCGCGAGTGGCGAGATCAGTCCCGTATAGCGCGCACTTCTCACCGTTCGTGCCGCGCGGGTCCGCGAGTGGCGAGAAACTCCCGGTCCCGGTCCCGGTCCCGGTCGCGGTCCCGGCCGCGGCGACGCTAGCGGCGTCCAGCTGGGGGCTTCGTCCTGGCCGGTGATCGACTCCTTGAACCCGCGCATACCGGCGCCGAGCGAGCGGCCGAGCTCCGGCAGCCGCTTGGCGCCGAAGACCAGCAGCAGCAGGATGAACAGGAAGGCGATGTGAGTCGGGTTATCGAGTCCCAGCATGGCTGTGCTCCGATCCGGTTGTTCGTCGTTGCTGGCAGTACGAGAGACGAGACAACCTGGATCACTCAGGTCAGCCGCTCGACCACCACCGCCGGCATGGTCGGCGCGAGGCTCCCCCCACGCGGCTCGACGGTCACGAGCAGACGCCCGATGTCGCCCAGATCGCCGGGCACGCCGAGGTCAGCCCGGCCCTGCGCGTTCACCGCGAACAGCGTGCTCGGCCTCAGCGCCTCGCCCCGCGGCTCGAGCCACAGCTCATAGGTCCGGTTCGCGGGCAGGGCCGGAAGGTGCTCGACGATGAGCTCACCGTGCCCGCCGCTGACCCGTAGCGTGGCCAGACCCACGCTGGCCTGGATCATGCGCGCGCGCGTGTGCGGGATGCCGACGGCCACGACGATCGCGGCGGCCGCGACGGCCAGGCCGAGCGCCAGCCACCCCGCCGGCGCGGCTCGCGCGCGCGAAACGCTCGTCGGGATCCGACCCCGCGAGAGCTTCGGCTCGGCCCGAACCGCCCGAAGCATCCGGCGCCGAAACGCCGCCCGGACCCGCAGCGGGGTCGCTGATGCCGGAAGCGCGTCGATCACCGGAGCGAGCGAGGCCACCTCGTCGCGGCACACCGCGCAGCCCTCGAGGTGTCGGACGAACGCCCGCGCCTCGCCGGGCTCGAGTGCTCCCAGCAGGTATGGGGCCGCGTCGGGCGGGCAGCCGCTCACGGCAGTACCCCCGTCGCCTCGCCCAGGGCAAGCCACAGCTTGCTCAGTCCGAGTCGCATCCGGCCCTTGACGGTCCCGGCCGGCAGGCCGAGCGCGCTGGCGATCTCGGTGTGAGAGAACCCGCCGAAGTAGGCCAGCTCGATCACCTGCCGCTGGTCGCGGGGGAGGCCGTCCAGCGCGCCGCGCACGAGCCGCGCGTCACTGCGGCGCTCCACCTCGTCTTCGGTGCGTTCGCGCGCGGGGAGCGTCTCGACGATCGACTCGTCGAGAACGTCCTGGCCCGCGCCGGCGACCTCGCGCCGGAACGCATCGATCGCGCGGTTGTGCACGACGCGGAGCACCCACGAGCGCACGCTGCCGCGGCTCGGGTCGTAGCGCGCCGTGCTCCGCCACAGCGACATGAACGCCTCCTGGACGATCTCCTCGGCCAGCGAGCGGCGACCACACATCCGGTAGGCCAGCGAGAACGCCACGCCGGCGTGGCGGTCGAAGATGACCTCGAAGGCCCGCGCCTGCCCTTCGTAGACGAGCGCCATCAGCTCCTCGTCGGCCAGTCCGCGCAGGTCGGCTGAGAACGGACGGATCACTCGTGCCACTACGGACGCGGGTCCGGTCTGGATCACCGCGGTGATCCGACGGCGCCGGGCGCGCGTACTGGTGGCTGTGAATCGCCCCGCTGCCCGAGCGACGGGGCGCAAACCAACCACCAGGATGGAGGAGACCCGATGAGTCACACCCACGGAGCGCTCGCCCCGGCGGCCGCCTGCGCGAGCGTCGCGCTCGACATCGGCGACGGCCGCGGAGCTCTCGTCCTGTATCCCAGCGAGCGCTACCGCGGCCGGGAGATCGAGATCAGCCGGACCGACGGCGAGGGGCGTCGCGTCCACACCGGCGTGCACGAGCGCGTCGCGCAAGCGCGGTCGGTGCTCACGGCGATCTTCGGCAGCCTCCCGGCTGGCGAGTACCGCGTCTGGGAGGACGCCCGGACGCCCGGTCCCGTGGTCACGGTGCCCGCCGGCGCGGTCGCGGAGGTGAGGCTCGCATGAGGGCTCGGATGGGGGCTCGGTTGAGCGCGAGCGAGCGGCGCACGCTGTTCGGCATGGCTGGCGCGGTCCTCGGTCTGCATCTGCTCGGCTTCTTCCTGCTGATCGTGCTGGTCGCGCCGCACCACTTCCGCGTCGGGCCATCCGGCGGCTTCACGGTCGGGCTCGGTCTGACCGCCTACACGCTCGGTCTCCGGCATGCCTTCGACGCCGATCACATATCGGCCATCGACAACACCACCCGCAAGCTGATGGCCGAGGACAAGCGTCCGCTCAGCGTCGGCTTCTGGTTCTCGCTCGGTCACTCGACAGTCGTGTTCGCGCTGTCTTTCGCATTCGCGGTCGGCATCCGCGCGCTCAGTGGCCCGGTGGTGCAAGGCGGTTCGACGCTGCACACCGTGACCGGCTGGGTCGGGACCGGCGTGTCGGGCGTGTTCCTCTACGTGATCGCGGCGCTCAACCTGGTGATCCTGGTCGGGATCGTCCGGCTTGCCCGCGATCTGCGCCGCGGGCGCTTCAACGAGGCGCAACTTGAGCAGCGGCTCGACTCGCGTGGCTTGATCAGCCGCTTCCTCGGGCGGGCCACCCGAGCCATCACGAAGCCGTGGCACATGTATCCGATCGGAGTGCTGTTCGGGCTCGGGTTCGACACCGCCAGCGAGGTCGCGCTGCTCTTCCTGGCCGCCGGCGCGGCGGGCGCCGGGCTGCCCTTCTACGCGATCCTCTGCCTGCCCGTCCTGTTCGCCGCCGGCATGAGCCTGCTCGACGCCATCGACGGCTCGTTCATGAACTTCGCCTACGAGTGGTCGTTCTCCAAGCCGGTACGCAAGCTCTATTACAACATCACGATCACCGGGCTATCGGTGCTTGTCGCGCTGGTCATCGGGACGATCGAGCTGGGCGGCCTGGCCGGCCGCGAGCTGGGCGCGCACGGCAGGCTGTGGCGCTGGCTGTCGGGTGTCAACCTCAACACACTCGGGTTCGCGATCGTCGGGATGTTCGTGCTCACGTGGGCGGTCGCGCTGACCATCTGGCACTTCGGCCGGATCGAGGAGCGCTGGACGGATCGAGGAGCGCTGGACGGCTCGTGAGCCGACGGCGCCAACCCGGGCGGGGGCTCGTGGCGCTGACCCGGCGGCCGATCCGGTGCGATCCTTTGGGTGATGGCGATGCCGAGCCCGGCCATCTGGGTCTGCCCGACCTGCGGGGCCAACTTCCCGCCGGGTCGCGAGCCGCCGGAGGCCTGCCCGCTGTGCCAGGACGAGCGCCAGTGGGTGCCGCCGAGCGGACAGGTGTGGAAGACCATGGAGGAGCTGGCCCGCGAGGGCCTTCGCACCGAAGTTCGAGACGTGGAGCCCGACCTGTTCGGCGTCGGCGTGCGGCCCGGCGTCGGGGTCGGGCAGCGCGGACTGGTCGTGCGGACACGGGAGGGCAACCTCCTCTGGGACCCGCCGCCCTTCCTGGACGGGCCGGCGATCGACGCCGTCCGCGAGCGAGGTGGGCTGGCCGTGGTCACCTCGAGTCACCCGCACATGTATGGCGCGATCGTCGAGTGGAGCCAGGCCTTCGGCGCCGAGATCCTGCTGCCCGAGGTCGACGTCGCCGCGGGGTGGCTGATGCGGCCGGACCCGGCGGTGCGCACATGGTCGGGCGCGGTCGAGGCCCTGCCCGGCGTCACCCTGGTTCAGTGCGGCGGGCACTTCCCAGGCAGCGCGGTGGCCCATTGGAACGGCGCGCTGTTCGTCGGTGACACGCTGTTCGTGACCTCGGGCGCGGACCGGGTTTCGTTCATCTGGAGCGCGCCGAACCGGCTGCCCCTTCCCGAACGCGAGGTGCGCGGGATCGTCGAGGCGCTGTCGCCCTACGACTACGACCGCATCTACGGTGGGTGGTGGGATCCGGTGATCGACCACGACGCCAAACGGATCGTGGAGCGCTCCGCCGCGCGCTATATCGAGATCCTCCACGGCAACCTATACATATAGACATATATATAGATATATAGGTATAGGTGTTCGGGGGGCGGGGGGGACGGACGGATGGGCCGGGGGACGGACGGCTCGGCGGGGGGACGGACGGATGGGCCGGGGGCGGAGGTCAGAGTTCGGCCCGGACGCGCGCCGTGCCGGCGCTCAGGGCCTGGAGCTTGGCGAACGCGCGGGCTCGCGGGAGGTACTTCATGCCGCAGTCGGGCGCCGGGACCAGCCGCTCGGCCGGGACGTAGGCGAGCGCGGCGCGGATCCGGTCAGCCACCTCCTCGGGTGTCTCGACGTGCGCGGCGCCCAGGTCGAGCACGCCGAGCACGACGATCTTGGGGTCGAGGTCGGCCAGCTGGCCGGGATCGAGCTGGGGCTGGGCGACCTCGACCGAGATCTGATCGGCGACGCTGCCTGAGAGCTCGCCGAGGAACTCGTAGCGGCTGCCGGACTTGTCTCCCATCAGCGCGGCGTAGCCGAAGCAGAGGTGCACGCCGGTGATCACCGTGACGCCCTGCAGGGCGCGGTCGACCGCCGCCACGGCGATCCGGCGCGCCCCCTCTGGGTCATTACGTAGCCAAGGTTCGTCGAGCTGGATGACGTCCGCGCCGGCCGCCTCGAGCGCCCGGGCCTCAGCGTTGACCGCGGCGGCCAGGTCCATGACCAGCTCGTCGAAGTCGTCGTAAGCCTCGTTCGACGCCTGCTGGGCCATCGTGAACGGCCCAGGCAGGGTGATCTTGATCGCGTGGTCGGTGTTGGCGCGCAGGAACTGGACATCGCGCACCTCGACCGGCTCGCGCCAGCGCACCGGGGCGACGATGCGCGGCACCGTCCTGGCCTCCCCACCCCGGGTCTCGATGGTGGCCGGATGCTCGGCGTCGACGCCCTCAAGCGCGGTGGCGAACCGGTTCGAATAGCTCTCGCGGCGGATCTCGCCGTCGGTGATCGTGTCGATTCCGGCGCGCTCCATGTCGCGGATGGCCACCAGCGTGGCGTCGTCCTGGGCCTCCTGAAGGTGGGACTCGGGGATCCGCCAGGCGTGGCTGGCCCGGACCCGGGGGACCGAGCGCGAACCCAGCGCCTCGCGGTCGATCAGCCAGTCCGGCTGCGGATAGCTCCCGACCACCGTGCTCTGCAGGGGGCCTTCGTACATGGCGCGCGACGATAACCGAGAATCCCGGGCATGAGCACGAACCCGCCAGTGCCCGCCCGGGTCGCGGTCATCACCGGGGCGGGCTCGGGTATCGGCCGGGTGGTGGCCCGCCGGCTCGCCGAGGCCGGTTATGTCCTCGCCCTGGCCGGACGGCGGGTAGAGACGCTCGAGGCGACGCGCGCGGAGTTGCCGGCGCTCCGGGAGTCCTTCGCGGTCCGCACCGATGTGACCGACCCGGCCAGCGTCCAGGAGCTGTTCGACGAGGTGACCCGTCGCGCCGGCCGGGTCGACCTGCTGTTCAACAACGCGGGCAGCTTCGGCCCGGGCTCGCCGGTCGGCGACTACCCGCTCGACGGCTGGTCGGACACGATCGCGGTCAATCTGACCGGCGCGTTCCTGTGCGCCCGGGCGGCGTTCCGGGTGATGGCGCAGCAGCGCCCGAGCGGAGGGCGGATCATCAACAACGGCTCGATCTCGGCCCATGTGCCGCGGCCGAACGCGGTTGCCTACACCGCCTCCAAGCACGGGATCACCGGTCTGACCAAGGCGCTGGCCCTGGAGGGGCGCGCGCTCCGGATCGCCTGCGGCCAGATCGACGTAGGCAACGCCGCCACCGAGATGACCCGGCAGATCGAGGCCGGCGCGCTTCAGGCCGATGGTCAGATTCGCCCGGAGCCGACCATGTCGGCCGAGCACGTGGCCGACGCCGTCCTGTACATGGCCGGCCTGCCGCTCGACGCCAACGTGCTCACGATGACCGTTATGGCCACGGGTATGCCCTACGTCGGCCGGGGCTAGTCCCCTAGGCCATGACCCACACCGGAGGTATGCTCGCGCCGCTGTCGCACCGACCGCACTGACCGGCTGAGAGGAGAGAGAGATGGGAGCCACGTCGACGCGAACCCCGCAGGAGGTCTTCCAGCACCACGGCGAGGCGCTGATGGCCGGGGACATGGACGGGATCGTCAGTGACTACTCCGACGACGCGGTGGTGATCTCGCCCGACGGCGCGCTGCGCGGTAAGGACGGGGTACGTCAAGCGTTCGAGAAGCTGCTCGGCGACCTGCCGAACGCGGAGTGGGAGCTCCCGACCATGCTGTTCGAGGACGACGTCCTGTTCCTCGAGTGGAAGGCGACCTCCGCGAAGACCAAGGCCGAGGACGGGATCGACACGTTCGTGTTCCGCGACGGCCAGATCCGCGTGCAGACACTGCGCTATACGCTCACCCCCACAGGGTGACGGTTCATAACCAACGCTAAACCTGCCAAAACCTCCGCCTCACCCGCCCGGGGAGGTTGAGCTGCCGGTAAGCGGGTATTACGCCTGCCGTGATGGTGATCCTCCGGCAGGGGACCCGACCCGCGACATGATCGAGCGTGACCCCCGGATGCAGATGGGCGCGTACATCACTGACGGGATCGACCTGTACGAGGTCACGGGCATGCAGCGGGGACCGGGCGTGATGGGCATGTCGACCGTGCGCATCGCGGTGGAGAACTGTCGCAACCTGCGCTGCCTGGAGTTTCTCCCGGACAAGATCCGCACCGCCTTCGAGCTCGTGCGCTCCGCGCCGGTGGGTTCCTGCCCTGACGTGCTCGAGCAGATCGCCTGGGGCCCCGGGGCTGTGGTGCACGAACGGCACGCAGCCTGACGGCTCGGGAAGGCGAGTGGCGTTCAGGCGCCGGCCGGGATCAGGATTCCGCGTCCTTGCAGGCGGCCGCCGTCGAGGTCGGCCATCGCGTCGTTGATCGCGTCGAGCGGATAGGTCGAGGTGTGCAGGGTGACCTGGCCCTGGGCGGTCAGCGTCATCAGCTCCTCGAGGTCGGCGTACGTCCCGACCAGGTTTCCGATGAACGAGATCTCGCGCGAGATGACGTCGATGGTGGGGATGTCGATGTTCTCGCCGTAGCCGATCACGTAGTAGAAGCCTCCGTCGCGGACCATCGCGATGCCGTCCTCGATCGCGCCCTTCTCGCCCACGAAGTCGATGATCGCCTCGGCGCCGAACCCGTCGGTCATCTCCTTGACCGTCTCGACGTGCTTTGATCCGTCCACCCGAACCGTCTGATCGGCTCCCATCTCGCCGGCCAGCGCCAGCGCCTTCTCCGACGGGTCGACCACGATCACCTCGGCCGGGGTCATCGCCTTCAGGCACTGGATGCCGATATGGCCGAGGCCGCCCGCGCCGATCACCACCACCCGGGTTCCGGCGCCGAGCACCGGGATGGCCTTCTTGACCGCGTGGATCGCGGTCAACCCGGCGTCGGCCAGCGCCGCGATGTCCTTGGGCTCCAACCCCGGGCCGAGCTTGACCACCGAGCGCGCCGAGGTCAAAAGGAAGTCGGCAAACCCGCCGTCACGGTTGATCCCCGGAAACGACCCGTTCTCGCAGTGCATGTCATCACCACGCCGGCACGCCGGGCACAGCCCGCAGGTGATGAACGGATGCACGATCACCGTGTCGCCCCGCTGCACGTTGGTGACCGCCGAGCCGATCTCATGGATCCACCCGGCGTTCTCGTGACCGGGCGTGTAGGGAAGCTCGACCTGCGACCGCGACGCCCATTGGCCTTCCTGGATGTGCAGATCGGTCCGGCACAGCCCGGCCGCGCCGATCCGCACGACCACATCGAGCGGCCCGAGCGCCTTGGGCTCCTCGACCTCTTCGAGCTTGAGCGCCTCGTGGTAGCCATGCAGCCTCGCCGCCTTCATCGCAGCACCACCTCCTCCTCGGGATCTTCGATGTCCACGCCATGCCGAACCCGCAGCAAAGAACGACAGATGCCGCCATTCACCTCGAGGCTCATCCGCACCAGCCGCGCCGTGCGCAGCCACCGCCCCAGCTCGCCGGCCGCGACCGGCTCGCCACTCGGCAGCACGAACGCGGCCGAGTCCGGATCAGCCCGCAGCCCCAGCCGCCGGCGGAGCTCCAGGCACCGGTGTGCGTCGCGCACGTCCGGCAGGTCGGCCACCCGCCGCGCGGCGAGCTGCTCGAGCGTCTCGCCTGCTGCGCGCAGCCCATCGCACAACCGCGACTGCCGCGCCACCAGCGCCTTACGCAGGAACAGCTCGCGCAGGGCCTCGAGGTCCTCGTCGGCCGTCTCGCCCGGAAACGCGCCGGCGAAGCCCTCACCCCGGTCGAGCGCCGCGTTGATCTCCCGACCCGTGTAGTGACCCTCGAGCCGCACGGTGACGCCGCGGACGCCGGGCAGGCCGCGCAGCATCCCCCGGGCGTCCGCCGCCATCAAAAACGCGAAGTTCGGCGCACACTGCGGCGTCGGCAATCTCAACACCACCTCGACATCACCATCCGCGCCGACCTCGCACGAGCTCACGAACCCGAGCGACGTAATCGGCTCGTCGAGCTCGGGGTCGTGAACCTCGGCGAGCGCGTGGAACACGCGCTCGCGTGCCACCGGGGTCATGCCGACTCGACGCCCACCGCCGCCTCCTGGGCGGCCGGGGTCTCGCCCGGCACCTGCAGCTCCTCGGGAACCTCGATGTCGTACAGCTTGGCGGCGTTCAGCCCCATGATCTTCTTCTTGCTCGTCACCGTCGGGTGCGGATAGTCCGAGTACTCCTCGGTGTCGGGCATCTGCCACGCGACGAACCCCTCGACCTGCCACTGAGGCTCCCAGATGCCGTAGTCCGAGCCGAACAGCAGCTTGTCCTCGCCGACCCAGAACAAGAGCTCGCCCATGACCTTGTTGAAGAACCGCGGGCGCGCGTGCATCAGGCCGCCGATCACCACGGCCAGCCCGGCATACACGTTCGGCTCCTGGGTGGCCATGAAGCAGAAGTCCTCGATCCGGGGCAGCCCCACGTGCTCGACGATGAAGTTGAGCTCCGGGTTGCTCGTGGCCGCCACGTCGATGTCCTTGACGTCGAAAGCGTCCTTGTCGAGCGGCCAGATCGTCGGTCCCTTGTGGGCGTGGACGTTCTTGATCCCGAGCTCCTTGCACTTGTCCAGGAACACCTGGGCCTCGGGATCGGTCAGCTTCCAGCCGCGCGAGCCGTTGTACCACTCGGCCGTGTAGACCTTGACGCCCTTGAGGTTGTAGCGCTTGGCGTCTTCCTCGAGCTGCTTCAGGCCCGCCTCGCCCTCGCGGGGGTCGAAGCGTCCGTTGACGATCAGCTTGTCCGGATACTTCTCGGCCATCCGCGCGTTGCGCTCGGCGGTGTTGAAGCCGTCCGTGTACCACTCCTTGAGGTACGTCGACTGGAGGATGGCGTGGTCGATGTGGCCCGCCTCGAACACGTCGTGGACGTAGTCCTCCTCGGAGTACTTCATGAACTTCTCAAGCGGCCAGTGCGTCTCCGGAGGACCGAGGCCCATGTACGCGTGGAAGCACTCGATCCAGCCCTTGGCGTACTGCTCCTGCCCCTTGACCCAGTTCTCCGGGCTGGCATCCCAGAAGTGCTGGTGGCCGTCGACGACGAAGTACTTCTCGCCATCCTTCTCGTACATGCCCTCTCCTCTCGACGGTGGTGCCCGGACTCTACTCCCGCGTTGCCGGCGCGCTCAGGGTTTTTCTGGGCCTCGCTTCGCTCGGCGTCCGTGGGGCCTGGCGGCCCCGTCCGGTCAGTCTTCGGGGTCCTGGGGCGTCGGGAAGTCGCGGTCGATCAGCTCGATCCGGTAGCCGTCCGGATCCGCCACGAAGCAGATCCGCCCGATCTCCGGCCGGCCGCCGGGCGAGTAGGGCGGCTTCTCGGGCTCGACCCCGTGCCCCGCCAGCTGCGTGAGCAGCGCGTCGAGATCGTCGACCACGACCGCCATGTGGTTGTAGCCGTCACCGATGTCGTAGGCCTCCTCGCGGCCACGGTTGACGGTGAGCTCGAGCGTGTCGCCGTCGCCGGGCAGGCCCATGTAGATGTTGTAGGCGGTCTCGAAGTTGAGCCGGCCGCGACGCTCGAACCCGAGCGCCTCGTAGAAGCGCACCGACGCCTCGGGATCACGCACGCGGACGCAGGTGTGGACGTAGCGCATCGGCGGCAATCTACCCGGGTAGGACCCGAGTGGGGAAAACTCGAGCGAGGAGAACACGATGAGCGACAAGCCGAGCGAGCAACGCGGTGGCGCGCCACCGGGCGAGCAGGAGGCACGCGAGAAGGGACCCTGGGCGGCCCGGGCGCGTGAGGGCGTGGTCCCACCCGAGCTCGGCGGCTCCGACGCCTCCGGCGAGCAGCTGCCCGAGGACCCCGAGCTGGGTGGGGAGGTTCTCGGCGGGCCGGCGCGCTCCGACGCGCCCGCCACCGAGTCGGGGATCGACCCCCATGGCGGTGACCGGGCCGACGCCACCACCGACGGTGGGCCCGAGCCGCCCGCCGGAGCCGAGCCCGATCTGAAGGACGCCGGCCGGGGCCCCCGCCGGGTCGACGTGGAAGCCGCCGAGTAGAGTCCGGGACAGGTCGGGCGGAGGCGCGAGGCCGGTGACGCGCATTGCTCGCGTCACCTTCCTCGCGCCGGTTGACACCCGGCCGGGCCAACTTAATGCCCTAGGAGCCGAGCCTCTTCCAGCGCCGTTACCCCTCGGGCGCCCGCCCTAACTCAGGCAGGCGCGCGGCCCACGGCTCGTCTTGCACCCGGGCCGCGTTCACCACGAACGAGATCGTGTGATACCAGCCGCTCGCGATCACCAGCTCGAGGATCTGCGCGGGGCTGAAGAAGCGCTCGAGCTCGGCGTAGGTCGCCTCCGACACGTCCGCGGTGTCGTGGAGCTCATCGGCCAGCCGGATCACCGCGCGCTCGCTCTCGGACCAGCCCGGCGCCTCGGCGCCGCCCGGCACGGTCGCCGCCAGCTCGGCCGCGGTCAGCCCGACCGAGGCGCCGAAGAACGTGACGTGGACACCCCACTCGTACCCCGCGCCGCAACGCGCGCACGTGCGCAGGATCATCAGCTCGCGGACACGCGGCTCGAGCAAGCCGTGGCCGAGGATGCCCGCGCCCAGCGGGCGCATCCGCCCGAACAACCCCTCGTGCACGGCGAGGGTGCGGAACAGGCGAAGCGGTTCGATCCCGGCGCCGGGCGGCATCCAGCGCTGGAGCATCTGCTCGGTGGCGGCTTCGTAGGGCGGCTCGAGGGGGGCGATTCGCGGTCGTGGCATCATGTGCTTCGGAAACCGTAGCGCTTCGGAAAGAAAAGCGCAACCCTAGGCACAGATTCGAAGCACAACCACCCAGGCGAGGAACTGACCAAGATCCCGAAACCCGGCCGTCCGGTGCGCGGGTCGCAGACCGGCCGCCCGATCATGGCCCTGCTCGATCTGCTCGGCCGCCGCTGGGCGCTGCGGGTGATCTGGGAGCTGCGCGAGGGACCGCTGTCGTTCCGCCAGCTGCAGGCGGGCTGCGAGGCGATCAGCTCCTCGGTGCTCAACGACCGGCTGGCCGAGTTGCGCGCAGCCGGGATCGTCGAGGCGGCGCCGGAGGGCTACCGGCTGACCCCCGAGGGCGAGGAGCTGCTGGCGCTCTACCCGGGGCTCGACGCGTGGGCCCAGCGCTGGGCCGAGCGCGACCGGCGCGGCTAGTCCTGGGAGGCAAAAGCCGTGGTGGCGCCGGGAAGGTCCGAGGCCCGACCGGAGTCCAGATCGAGAGGGGACCAACCACAAAGGAGCAGAGAGCCATGATCTCGCATACGCGAGCGCGACGCGCGGCCCTGTCTTTCGCGGGGTGCGTGGGAGCGTTCCTCGCGATCGGGGCGGCGAGCGCGCAGGCCGCGCCGTTCATCGGGCCGTTCGTGCCCAACCCGCCGGCCATCGCCACCACGGTTCCCGGCAACGGGGACGTCAATCCGTACGGCATCGTCACGGTGCCAACCAGCGTCGGATCGCTGCACCGGGGCGATGAGCTGATCAGCAACTTCAACGACAAGGCCAACCAGCAGGGGACCGGCACGACCATCGTCCAGATCCCGCCGGGCGGCAATGACGGCATGGCCGGCGACGCGTCGGTGTTCGCGCAGATCGATCCCAAGTCGCTGCCTGGCTCGTGCCCCGGGGGCGTCGGGCTGACCACCGCGCTCGCGGTCACCCGGACCGGCTTCGTGATCGTGGGCAGCCTGCCCACCTCGGACGGAACCTCGGCCACCGCCCAGGCGGGCTGCCTGCTCGTGCTGAACAGCCGGGGCAGGGTGCTCGAGACGATCGCCGGCGGTCCGATCAACGGACCGTGGGACATGACCGCGGTCGATCACGGCGCCTTCACCACGCTGTACGTGACCAACGTGCTGAACGGCACGGTCGCGGCTGGGACCGACGCGAACGGGATCGGCAACGTGGTCGACCGCGGCACCATGGTCCGGATCCAGCTGCTGACCATCCCCGGCGTACGGCCGTTCGTCCTCGACGAGGACGTGATCGGCACCGGATTCCCCGAGCGGACGGATCCGAACGCGCTCGTGGTCGGCCCGACCGGCGTGGCCCTGGGCGAGGGCGGCACGCTCTACGTGGCCGATACGCAGGGCAACCGGATCGCCGCCATACCGGACGCGCCGTTCCGCGAGTTCCCCGCTGAACACGGCGGCCAGACGGTGTCGACCGGCGGGGACCTGATGGGCCCGCTCGGCATGACGCTGGCGCCGAACGGCGACATCCTGACCGCCAATGGCGGCGATGGAAACATTGTCGAGACGACCCCGGCCGGCCGACAGTCCAAGGTCGCTGCCGACTCGGCCGGCGGCGCGGGCGTGCTGTTCGGGCTGAACGTGCCGCCGCGGTTCGACGGGATCTACTTCGTCGACGACGGGGACAACACGCTGCGCGTGCTCGAGCCCTGAGTCGACGCTCCTGCGGGGGCCGGGTGTCGCGGCCCGGCCCCCGACCGCACGGCGCTCAGGCGAGCGCGAGCTCGCGCTCGCCGGTGCGGCGGTGGTGCTCGATCAGCACGGCCTCGCGCAGGACCTCGAATTCCTGGGTGCGCAGGTCGGTGACCGTCTCGGCCGCCGGCTCCGCGGCGGCCCGCCGAAAGCGGCGAACCAGGTACACGGCGGTCAGGCAGCCGGACAGGCTGGCCAGGTTGCCCGAGCCGAGCACCAGCGCGTGGTAGCCGAGCAGGTTCACGAACGCCAGCGAGGCGTTGGTGGCGATGCCGAAGCTCCAGCCGACGGTCGACTGACCGGCCGAGGAGCGAGCCCTCAGCATCGTGATGAGTTGCGGAACGATGCCCGCGATGCCGATCAGCGCGGCGAGCATCGAGATGGTGGCGATAAGCGTCGTCATGTGGCAGTGGGGTCGAATGGTCCGGCCCTCTGCCTCCCCGCCCGGTAATCGGACGGGGTCTAAAGAACCCGCAATCCGTTCCGCCCAGCGTCAACCGGTGCTGACGCCGAGGATCAGCTGCGGCGGTGAACGTGAAGCTACCCTGCTCGGCCATGCCCAGGATTTTCATCGAGCTGCTGATCGCGCCGGCGCTCGTGACCATCTCGACACTGGCCGCGCGCCGGTGGGGCGCGCGCGCCGGCGGTATGGTGAGCGCGTTCCCGGCGATCGTCGGCCCGGTCCTGCTGATCCTCGCGGTGGCCCACGGCCGGGCGTTCGCCGCACGCGCGGCTGACGGGACGCTCCTCGGCCTGGTCTCGCTGGCCGCGTTCGCGCTCGCCTACGGCCGGACCGCGCGTCGCCGGGGCTGGCGGGCGAGCGTCGCGGTCGGCTGGCTGGCCGCCGGCCTGGCCGCCCTGGTGGCCGGCGGCGCGGCGGGAGGCGCGCGATCGCCGTCCGGGCTGCTGATCGCCACCGCGACTTTGGCTCTCGCCTACCGCGCGCTGCCGGCGGTCGGGCCCGAGGCGCCGGCCTCGCGGGCGCGCCCGGGGGAGATCCCGCTGCGGATGGGCAGCGCGGCGCTCCTGGTGGTCGCGCTGTCAGCCGCCGCCGGGGCGCTCGGAGCGGTGGCCGGCGGGATGCTCGCGGCGCTGCCGGTGCTGGCCTGCGTGCTCGCGGCGTTCACCCATCGCGAGCGGGGCGGGACGGAGACGATCGCCCTGCTGCGGGGGATGCTGGCCGGGATGGGGTCGTTCGTGCTGTTCTGCCAGGTGATCGCGATGGCGGTCGTGCCCTACGGGATCCCCGCGGCCTTCGCCGCCGCCACGCTAGCCGCGCTGGCCGTCCAGGCGATCGGGCTCTACCGGCCGCTGGCGGTCCACTCGCTGCTCCGCCGCCAGAGCTCGCCGGCCAGTGCGACGGTGACCGCCGGGCCCGGCTCCTTGGGCCGGCAGTCGTCGTAGTAGCGCCCGCTCTCGTCGGCCAGCGCCGGCTCGGTCGCGCAGTAGAGCGAGGTCCGCGCGCCGTTCTCGGGCGAGTCCATGCGGCGCTTCATCAGCGGCCGGATCGGCCAGGGGACGCGCCGCCAGATGTCCGAGGCGATCACCCCCGGATGGAGCGAGTAGGCGGTGACCCCGGTTCCTTCCAGGCGGCCGGCGAGCTCCTGGGCGTGCAGGACGTTGGCCAGCTTGGAGACCGAGTACTCGCGCATGCCGGTCAACGACCGGGTGGGCCGTCGCACGGCCTCCCAGTCGATCCCGCGGGCGTTGTAGTGCGCGACGCTGGCGACGTTGACGATCCGCGAGGGCGCGCTTGAGCGCAGCCGCTCGAGCAGGAGGTTGGTGAGCAGGAACGGCCCCACGTGGTTGGTGCCGAACATCCGCTCGAACCCGCTGGCCGTCATCCCGCGCGAACCGGCCACCCCGGCGTTGTTGATCAGCGCGTGCAGCGGCGCGTCCGCGGCCAGGAACGCCTCGGCGCAGCGCCTGACCGAAGCTAGGTCGCCGAGGTCGAGCGCCAGCAGCTCGATCTGCCGGTTGCCGGTCTGGCCGGCGATCTCCTCGATCGACTGGCGACCGCCCGCTTGCGAGCGGCAGGCCAGGTAGAGGCGCGCGCCGCGCGCCGCCAGTGCCCGCGCGGTCTCCTTGCCGATGCCCGTGTTGGCGCCGGTGATCAGGAAGGACTGGCCGTCAAGCTCGGCGGGGGACATGACCAGGAGACTATTCGCGTGCGCGCATGCTGGGGAGCATTGCGGCGCCCAGGGCGGAGACCAGCGCCCACCCGCACAGGAGCAGGATGCTCGTCGTGCTCGAGAAGTGCTGCAGCGCCAGGCCGATGACCAGTGGCCCGGCCCAGCCGAGCGACTGGGACAGCGTGCCCGCGGCGGCGTGCACGCGACCCTGGAGGTGCTCGGGCGCGAGCGTGCTCCGCAGCCCCTCGACCGCGGAATTGAGGATCGGTGCGGGAATCTCGATGAGTGCGATGAGCAGGGCAGTGAACAGCGTCCCCCGGGCGATCAGGAGCAGCGGCATGAGCAGCGCGCAGGTCCAGGTGTCGAGTCGCACGGCGGTGCGCACCGAGATGCGCGCGGCGTGACGCGAGGAGGCGAGCAGCCCACCGAGTAGTCCCGCCACGGCGATCATCGCGAACATCACGCCGATCAGACCCGAGGATGCGCCGTGGCGCTTGGCCAGCACGACGAGCAGCAGGTACAGCGCGCGGTAGGTGGGGTTCGAGGCCGCGGCGAGCAATGAGCACGTGCGCAGCAGCGGGTGGTGCCACAGCCACCGGATCCCTCCGGTGAACTCGGCCACCAGGCCGCTGCGTGGCTCGGTTCGCTCGGGTTGGAAGCGGGATCGGGTGAGCAGCGTGGCCGTGGCCGAGAACGCGTAGGACACCGCGTCGGCCAGGAACGGCAGCCCTCGCGAGATCGCGAACAACAGGCCGCCGACCGGCGGCCCGACGACGCTTCCGGCGTAGAACACGGTCTCGTTCTGGGCCACGGCGGCGGCCAGCTGCTCGGGCGGCACGAGCCGGCGGAGCACGCCGCGCTCGGTGACGAACGAGACCGCGAGCAGCGCACCGTCGGCGAACGCGACCCCGGCCACCACACCGTAGGCGACGCCCCCGCTGAACACCGCGATGGTCAGCGCGGCGAGCGCGGCCGCCCGCACGGCGTCGCACACCAGCATCAGCCGCTTGCGGTCGAAGTGGTCAGCCAGCACGCCCGCCGGCAGCGCGAGCAGCGGCAGCGGCAGCGTGGCGGCCAGCCCGACCACGCCCGCCTTGGCGGGCGAGCGGGTGAGCGCGAGCACGAGCAGGGGGTAGGCGACCGTGGAGATCTGGGAGCCCAGCTCGGAGACTCCCTGGCCCGCCCAAACGAGCATGTAGTCGCGGTTGCGCCGGAGTGGCACCTGGGCTCCCATCGGTGTCCACCGTACCTCGGCCACCGGGGGCTCGGTTTGCTGTCAAGTTGGGGGGCGTCGATGCCGATGCTTGGCCTGACCGTGAGTACCACCAAGCGCAACGACGTCGCCCTGATCGGGATCGTGCTCCTCGCCTGCGGGATCGCCGCACTGGCCGCCGGCGTCGGGCTGGGCGAGCGCATGCTGCTGGCCGGCGCGCTGTGGGCGGCCGCGTTCGGCGCTTTCGCGACGGCGCGTCGCGGCTAGAGCTACCGCGCGACCGGCTCGCGCGTCGCGACCCGGTTCAGCTCCCGGCGCGCGATCGAGCGCTTGTGCACCTCGTCGGGCCCGTCGGCGAGGCGCAGCGTGCGCAGGTGGGCGTACATCATGGCCAGCGGGAAGTCGTCGGATACGCCGCCGCCCCCGTGCACCTGAATGGCGCGGTCGATCACCTTCAGGGCGACGTTCGGCGCCGCCACCTTGATCGCCGAGATCTCGGTGCGGGCGTGCTTGTTGCCCACCGTGTCCATCAGCCAGGCCGCCTTCAGAGTCAACAGGCGTGTCATCTCGATCTCGATGCGCGACTCGGCGATCCAGTCCTGGATGTTCGCCCGGTTGGCGATCGGCTCTCCGAACGCGACGCGTGAGGCCGCGCGGGCGCACATGAGCTCCAGCGCGCGCTCGGCGGCGCCGATGCTGCGCATGCAGTGGTGGATGCGCCCCGGCCCGAGCCGGGCCTGGGCGATCAGGAAGCCATGGCCCTCCTCGCTGATCAGGTTCGCGGCGGGGACGCGCACGTCCTCGAAGGTGATCTCGGCGTGGCCCTCCTGGTCGACGTACCCGAATACCGGCAGGTTGCGCACGATGGTCACCCCCGGGGCGTCCTTGGGCACGAGGATCATCGACTGCTGCTTGAACGGCGGGCCGTCCGGATCGGTCTTGCCCATCACGATGAGGATCCGGCAGCGCTCGCGCAGCGAGCCGGAGATCCACCACTTGCGACCGTTGAGCACGTACTCGTCGCCGTCGCGCTCGATCCGGAGCTCGATGTTGGTGGCGTCCGAGCTCGCCACGTCGGGCTCGGTCATCGCGAAGGCCGAGCGGATCTCGCCCTCGAGCAGCGGGCGCAGCCAGCGCTCCTTCTGCTCCGGCGTGCCGAACAGCGTGAGCACCTCCATGTTGCCGGTGTCGGGCGCCGCGCAGTTGCATGCCTCCGAGGCGATGTGGCTGCGGCCCATGATCTCAGCTAGCGGGGCGTAGTCGAGGTTGCTGAGTCCGGGCGCGCCGAACTCCTCGCCGCCGTGGGGTAGGAACAGGTTCCAGAGGCCGAGCTCGCGGGCCTTGTCCTTGAGCTCCTCCATCACCCGCGGATGCGCATGCGGGTCGCCCGAGGCGACGAGCTGCTCGTGGTAGACCGCCTCGGCGGGATACACGTGCTCGTCCATGAACGCGAGCAAACGCTCGCGGAGCTCGTGGCAGCGGTCCGAGAACTCGAAGTCCATGACGGACTCCGAACACTATCGGGGCGTATCTAGTGGAACGTTTCCAGGAGCCCCACTAGGCGAGGATCGAGGAGATGACCTCGGAGAAGCGGCGTAGATCGATCGGCTTGGCCACGAACGCGTCGCAGCCGGCCTCGAGCGCCCGATCCTCGTCGGCGGGCATGACCGCCGCGGTGCAGGCCACGATCGGGATCGAGGCCGTGCGCGGCTCTGACTTGAGCTTGCGGGTCAGCTCCAGGCCGTTGCCGTCGGGCAGGTTCAAATCGAGCACGATCATCGCCGGCTCCTCCTCGGCCAGCGCGCGCTCGGCGGCGGCCAGGGAGTCGGCGGCGCGCACCTCGCGCCCCTCGAGCTCGAGCAGCCGCTCGAGCAGCTTCAGGTTCAGCTCGTGGTCGTCGACGATCAGCACGCGACCCCGACGGGAGGCAACCGGGAGGGCACCGGTGGGCACGGACGTAGGCGCCATGACGTTCCTATCGTCGCCACGGACCGGAAACTTGATCGCCGGTTGGAGGATTTGTGGAGGGTCAGCGGCCGCGAGTCACCGAGAGCGTGCGGCGCTCAGGCGGGCGGGCACTCGGGCTTTGGCCCGTGCAGGACAACCAGTGGCCGCCCCGGCTGGGTGGCGATGACCGTCCATCCGCTGCACCGATCGACCACCGCGGAGAACGTCACGGTGAACGTGCCGTGGGCGCTGGTCAGCGGCCGGCGAACCTGCTTCTGCACGTCAGCCAGCGTGACCCGAGCGCGCGCGTGCGGCGTGAAACCGGTTCCCCGGACGGTAACCGGGATGCGGTGGACGAGGACCAGCGCGGCGCGCGCCTGGTGAGCGCGGGGAGCGCCGCTGGCCAGCGTCGCGGCGACGCCGAGCAGCGCCGCGAGGGCGCCGGCGAAACGGATCCGTGACCGGCTGAGCGCGCTTCGCATGCCGCGTTGCACCGCGGGTCACCTTAGCGCTGCCTCACGCGCCCGTGTAAAACTGCCAGTGGGGCCCGGATCGCTCCGGGCCCCACGCGGCGTTCTCTCTCAGCGTCTGTGGTCGCGGTCTCGACCGGTCGGGACGTCCACGGCGGCCATGAACGTGTCCTCGTCGTTGGCCTGCTCGCCGTTGGCCTCGGTGGCGCCGCACAGGGCCGGTGGATGTCCTGCTGTGGCGGTGCCGGGGCAGACGAACAGATCGGGCTCACGCGTGTCCGACCAGATCGCGTAGGCCTTGTCGGACGTCGACAGCCAGACGTAGTCGCCGTAGAACTGGCCTCCGTTCGGACCCTCGAACTGAGTCGGGGCCGGCATCGAGCTCGTGGTCAACCGGGTCTGGCCGAAGTCGACCAGATCGTCGGTCCCGGACAGGCTGAAGTCCGACGAGCCGGTGGTCTCGTCGTTTCCGTACTGCCGGTCGTAGTAGTCGACCGCCAGCTTGCCCGAGCGCGTGAACGCGCTCCACTGCCAGAACTGGTCGGTGTGGCGCTGTCCCGACGAGTCCGTCACGATCTCCTCGTTGCGCGGGTCGGTCGAGCCGAGGAACGACGTTCCTCCGTCGGTCGAGACCTTCAGGAGGATCTTGTTCGCGCACGCGCCCGGCGTCTTTACGCCCTTGTAGGTCGGATTGCCGCTGGCCGAGAACCCGGTGGGCACGCACCCGTTGCCCTCGTTCGAGTCGGCGTTGATGTAGGAGCCGAACGTGACTGTGATCACGTTCGCATGGTGCGGGTCGACCGCCCCTGAGGGGTAGTTGGTGGCCCGGAACACGGACTTGGTCGAGGAGCCCTTCTCCGGTACGCACGAGCGCCCCGAATCCGCCCCGGGACCCTGGTAGGTGTTGCAGTCGGGCAGGTCGTAGTAGTCGCTGACCTTGACCGGAGCGGAGAACGTCTGGCCGCCGTCGGTCGACTTGGCCATCAGCACCTGGTACTGGTTCCCGGTGCCGCTGGTGGGCTGGTTGTTGAAGTTGTTCCAGACCACGTAGAGGTTCCCGTCGGGTCCGACGAACGGGTCGGAGAACTGGTTCTCGTTACACGGGCCGTTGCCGGTGCCCGCCCCGAAGGTGTTCGTGCAGTTCGAGTTGGTTCCGCTGACCAGCACGGGACTCGAGAACGACTCACCGTAGTCGCTGGAGTGGACCTCGTAGATGTAGGACGAGCCGTCAGCCGCGAAGTCGGTCCAGGTCACATAGATGCGATCCCGGTAGGCGCTGTGGAGGTTGTCGTCGATCGCCATCAGGGCCTTGTCCTGGAGGATCCCGGAGGTGCCGCTCGGGTCGAACGTGAACGTCGCGGAATAGCGTCCGGGGAAGTTCCACGAAGCGCCGTTGTTCTGGGTGGCGCGGAAGACCACGAACGTGCTCGACTGGTCGGGGTTGGCTGAGGCCACCGTGCCGCGGTTGAACAGCTGGCAGCTCTCGTAGGCGTTACCGCGCGTGTCCCAGGCGACCGAGGTGTCGCCGCCGGCCTGCCAGTACTCGCGGGCGTTGCCGGACACCCCACGGGTGAACCCGTTGGGGATCGTCGTGTCGGCCCAGGTGCGCCCGCCGTCCAGTGAGAAGTGCGAGCCGCACGTGCCGTCGCCGCGGATGTAGTTGTTGTCGCTGGCCACGACGTCCCTTGAGTCGAACGGGTTGACCGAGATCGAGGGCTCGTTGTTGGCCTGGGCGCGACCCTGGAGGTCTGGGTCGGTGACGTTCAGGCAGTTCTGGTTGACCTTCACATCGGGTCCCTTGGTCTGCGAGCACTGCCCGGACTGGGCCGGGAAGTAGTTCGTCGGCGACCCGGTTCCGCTGGCCGACGCGTATGACGCCGGCGGGTTGAACGGCGCGCCGTCGGGGCCGCCGCCCTCGTCGTCGTTGCCGGGCTGGAAGTTCGGCTTGAGGCCCTGCGGTCCCAGCGCGCTGGCCAGGGTCTCCGAGACGATCCGTTTCTGGATCTTGTTCAGGTGGGCGTAGCTCATCCCACCACGGGCGGCGGCGCCGGATTGCAGCGCCAGCAGGCCGATCGCCGACAGCGCGCTGGCAATCACGATTGCCGCGCTGACGCGGACCTTCGCGGACATGTGGTCCTCCCCCTTCTCGCCGATTGGCGACATGGACTGGGTTCTGGTGTGACCCTAACCGGGGAAGCTGGCTCGCGGCGATTACTTAGGGCCCGGCGCCGGGGCGCTCGGAGCGGGCGATGCCCGCGAGCTCGTCGCGGGTCGGCGGCCATGCCGCATGGACCCGGGCGAGCGCGTTGGCGGCGCGAGGAGAGTCGGCGTCGCGCGCCGCGGCCTCGAGGTCGGTGAGCGCGGTCTGGAGCTGGGCGGCGCCGAGCATCAGCGCATCGTTGCGCGCCGCGTGGGCGGACTGGATCGCCGGCTCGAGCTCGCCCGCGGCCATCGCGGCCTCGAGTTGCTCGATCGCCCGGGTCAGGCTGGCCAGCATCGAGGCGATCATCGGCCCTGCCTCGGCGCCCAGGATCTGTTCGAGCTGCTCGATCCGGCCCCGGTCGAAGTACGTGCTCACCGCAAGCCGATGGGAGCTCGCAGCACCTCGTCGGGGATGCCGAAGGCATCGATCAACGCTTCGGCATCGCCCCGCACCTGGTTGCACAGGTCGTTGACCGTGCGGGTGACCGCCTTGCATCGCGGCCCGGTCAGCCGGCCGTGCTCCTGCAGGTAGCCGCGATCCAGCTCGATCTGGCCGAGCGCGTAGAGATCGCACAGGCGGTTCAGGGCGTCGCGGATCGGGCCCTCCGGGGACTGTTCGACGGCGGCGGCGAACGCCTCGAGGATCACCCGCTCCATGTGGGCACGGGCGGCGTTCGCGGCGTGATTCTGCACCGCCCGGAAGACCTCGAACGGGTCGTAGCCCTCGGCGATCCCGCGCCGGAAGCGCTGCGCGATGCCTGCCGTGATGTGGGCCTCGCGCCAGCGGAAGAGCTCGAGCTGATTCTCCCGGTCGAGCAGGTCGCCGGTCTCGTCGCGCCCCGGGACGATGTCGGCGATCACCTGCGCGATCTTGCGCGCGAACAGCCGCTCGACCACGGTCTCGACCGCCTGCTCGGCCACGAACAGGACGGTCTCGCGAGGATTGAGCTCGCCGAAGGCGTCCCGGTAGTCGGTCAGGAGGCCTCTCGCCACCAGCATCATCAGCACCGTGTTGTCGCCCTCGAACGTGGTGAACACGTCGGTGTCGGCCTTGAGCGCGGCGAACCGGTTGACGCTCATGTAGCCGGCGCCCCCGCAGCACTCACGGCAGGTCTGGATCGTCTCGGTGGCGTGCCAGCTGCTGAAGGCCTTCATCCCGGCGGCCAGTGACTCGAGCTGGCGCTGATCGCGCTCGGTGGTCTCGTGGTCGGGGCTGCGGGCCTGGTGGAAGCTCTCGAGCAGCTCGGCCTGGGCGAAGTGCAGAGCGTAGGTCCTGGCCAGCAGCGGCATCAGCCGGCGCTGATGGGTGCGGTAGTCGAGCAGCGGGATTTCCGGCTCGTCCGGAGGACCGAACTGGACCCGCCTGAGCCCGTGGCGCACCGCGATCGTCAGCGCGGTCTTGCTCGCGCTGACCGACGCGCCCGAGATGCACACCCGCCCCTGGACCAGCGCGCCGAGCATCGTGAAGAAGCGCTTGTTCGGCTTCTCGATCGGGCTCTCGTAGGCGCCCTGTTCGTTGACCCCGCCGTAGCGATCGAGCAGGGCGTCGCGGGGCACGCGGACGTGGTCGAACCAGATCCGCCCGTTGTCGACGCCGTTCAGGCCCATCTTCTCGCCCGAGTCCTCGATCCGGACGCCCGGCTCGACGTCTCCGCGCTCGTCGCGCAGCGGCACGACCAGGACGTGCACGCCGTGGGACTCCTCACCGACGATCAGCTGGGCGAACACGGCGGCGAAGCGAGCATGGCAGGCGGCATTGCCGATGTACTCCTTGCACGCCTCGTCGGCCGGGGTGTCGATCACGAACTCGTCGGCGTCGGGGTCGTAGGTCGCGGTGGTCTGCAGCTGCTGCACATTGGAGCCATGGGCGGCCTCGGTCATCGCGAAGCAGCCGGTCAGCTCGAGCGTCGCGGTCGGTTTCAGGTAGCGCTCGTGATGGCGGCGGGTGCCGAGCTGCTGGATGGCGCCGCCCCACAGCCCGAACTGCACGCCGAACTTGACCAGCAGCGAGAGGTCTCCGTAGGCGATCGTCTCGAACCCGGCGATGTTGGCGCCGGCATCGCCGTGGCCGCCGAACTCGACCGGGAAGCCGGGCGCCGTGAGTCCCTCGGCGGCGAACTTTCGCATCCACTCGAGCACGAGCTCGCGGTACTCGGCGGTGGCGATGGCGATCGGCGGCGCGAACTCGTCCCGCGCGAGGATGGCGCGGATCTGGTGGCGCAGCGAGGCGTAGCGCCCGTCGAGCAGCGGCTGGAGGTCCTCGGCTCTGACTCCGGTGATCTGCGGCTCGGTCGTCGCCATGGCCGCCCGATCATATGTCTCGGAGCCCCGGCTTGGCGCCGGGTGCGCCAGTGGCCCTCCGTCAAGCTTCGCGTCGCCCGCTACCCGCGCAGGGTGCGGTGAAGGCGGCGCAGGAAGCGGCTGTGCGTAGCGCCGATTCCGGTCGCCCCGAGCGTCACGATGAACACCCCGGCGAGGAACGCCAGCCCGGCGAGCACGGCGGGCCAGTGGCGCTGCAGGAAGTTCCGCCCGGCGGTCACCAGCCGGTCCGAGCTCTCCGGCGCGAAGGTCAGCGTGGCGATCATCGCCAGCAGGGGGAGCACGAAGCAGAGGTTGAACGCGAACAGCAGGACGAGGTCGCGGACCGGCCCGAGGCCGGCGCCGAGGATCGCGGCGATCGCGGCGAAGTACGGGAACGCGGTCGGCAGCTCGAGCGCGGTGATCGATGCCCCCAGCACCCAGCTCGAGCGCCCGTGCGGGTCGAAGTCGGGCGGGTCGCGGTGCGCCAGGCGCTCGCGGTGGCGCCACAGCAACGCCGCCGCGCCGATCATCGCGACTCCGACCGCGACCTCGACGATGTCGGCGATGTGGTGGCGGGGGTGGGGCAGGATCGGGCGGATCAGCTGGCCGGCGCCGACCGCGATCGCCGCGCCACCGACGAAGTACACGGCGAATACGGCCAGCGTGAACTCCGCCACCCGGCCGCGGGCCCGCTCGCCGGTGGCCATGTACAGCGCCGGCCCGATCGTGCTCGGATTGAGCGAGTCGGCCAGCCCGATGGAGATGACGATGCCGATCAGTCGCAGCATTGGCCCGCATTCTCTCCTTCCCGCGCCGGGCCGGGTGTAGTGGTTAGAGGCTTCTCAGGGTCTGCGCGCCCGCCTGCCATTCCCCGCCGCACCCCGCGCTCGCGTCGCCCACCCCAAGCGCGGCCCAAACGGGCAATTTCCATCATTCACGCGAGCCCGCGCGGCTGGTGACGGATTGTGCCTCTGACAGGGGCAAGATCCGGAATTAGCAAGCGCCCCCGACCTGGAATGGTGGAAATTGCCCGTTCCACGTTGGCCCTGGGCGGCGCGCGGAGTGGTGGCAGGTTGGCGTGGTGGCCGGGGCGGAGTGGTAGCCGGTCCCGGTCGGCGGGGCGGCGCGGCGCGGCGCGGGGTCAGGCGTACTCGAGCTCGTCCTCGTCGTCCTCGACGGTGCGCTCGCAGGTCGGGCACCACCAGCGGGCCTCCATCGGCGTGTCGCACACGACGTGGCGGGGCGCGGTGGCGCCGTCGGCGTGGCGCGCTCCCCAGCCGGCGATCAGGCGCAGGGCGCCGGCCAGCTCGTGGCCGGCGGCGCTCAGCTCATACACGAAGCGGGGCGGGCGCTCGGAGTAGGGACGGGCGACCACGAGGGCGTTGCGCTCGAGCTGGCGCAGGCGCTGGGTGAGGACGTTGGGGGCGATGCCCTCGACGTCGGCCTGGAGATCGCCGAACCGGCGCGGGCCGTCGAGCAGGGCGGCGATGACCAGCAGGGTCCAGCGGTCGCCGACGGTGCTCAGCGCGTCGGCCAGGGCGTCGTTCCTCACGAACAAATCGTACTGCGTGATACAGTTGTCACTTGCATATTGCAAGTCAGTAGCAAGAGGAGTAGGAACATGTCTGTACTTGAAGAGCTTGAAGGCACGATCCAGACCGCCGTCGAGCGTTACGGGCCTGCGGTGATCGGGCTCGGGCAGGGGTGGGGCCGAGGGTCCGGGTTCGTGATCGATTCCGGCCGGGTGCTCACCAACGCCCACAACCTGCGCGGTGACGAGGTGACCGTGACCTTCCACGATGGCCGGCGCGAGACCGGCCGGGTCCTGGCCTCCGACGCCGACGTCGACCTGGCCGTGATCGAGGTCGACACGGCGGGCATCGACCCGCTGCGGTTCGCCGAGGAGGGGGACATCGAGTCGCTCCCGATCGGGCGCTCGGTGCTCGCCCTGGCCAACCCCGGCGGCCGGGGGCTGCGGGCAACGCCGGGCTTCGTGTCCGCAACCGCACGCCGCCTGCGCGGGCCGGCGCGGCGACGGATCGGCGGCGCGATCGAGCACACCGCGCCGCTGCCCCGGGGATCGTCCGGCGGCCCGCTAATCGATCGCGACGGGCGGCTGCTCGGGGTCAACTCGATCCGGACCGACGGTGGGCTGATCCTGGCCATCCCGGCCGACGCGACGATTCGCGAGCGGGTCGAGAAGCTGAGCCGCGGTGAGGCGCCGCAGCGGGTCCGGCTGGGCGTGGCCATCGCGCCGCCCCGCGTCGCCCGTCGTCTGCGCCGTGCGGTCGGACTGCCCGAGCGTGACGGCATCCTGATCCGGGGGGTCGAGCCCGACAGCGCGGCCGACCGGGCCGGGCTCGAGCGCGGCGACCTGATCGTGGCCGTCGGCGAGCGCGAGCTCGACCGCATGGACGCCCTGTACGAGGCGCTCGACGCGGCCGCCGCGGGCGGTCAGCTTCAACTGAAGATCGTCCGGGGCGCCGAGGAGCGCACGGTCGCGGTGAGTCTGTAGTCCGATGAGCGCGACCACCGAGCGATTCGAAGACGAGACCGCGGAGCGGCGCGAGGCCGAGGCGCTCGATGCCTACTCGCGGGTGGTGGTCGACGTGGCCGAACGGGTCGCGCCGAGCGTCGCCAACCTGCGAGTGATGCGAAGGGGCCGCGGCGGGCAGGTCCCGGCCGGGGCGGGCAGCGCGGTGGCGCTGTCGCCCGACGGCTTCTTGCTCACCTCCGCGCACGTGGTGGCCGGCCCGAGCCGCGCGGCGACCGGGCCGGGCCAGACCGCAGGATCCAACCGCACCGGGCGCGCAACCTTCGTGGACGGGCGCGAGCTCAGCTGGCGCGTGGTGGGAGTCGACCGGCTGTCTGACCTCGCGGTGCTGCGGGCCGACGGCGACTCGCTGACCGCCGCGGTCCTGGGCGAGGCCGAGAAGCTCCGCGTGGGCCAGCTGGTGGTGGCGATCGGCAACCCGAACGGGTTCGCCGGTTCGGTCACCGCGGGCGTGGTCTCGGCGCTCGGCCGCTCGCTGCCCGCGCGGGCCGGGCGCACCGTGCGCCACATCGACAACGTGATCCAGACCGACGCGGCGCTGAACCCGGGCAACTCGGGCGGCGCGCTGGTGGACTCATCGGCGCGGGTGATCGGGATCAACACCGCGGTGGCCGGCGTGGGGCTCGGGCTGGCGGTGCCGATCAACGCCGCCACGCGGCAGATCGTGAGCGCGCTGATGCGCGACGGCCGGGTGCGCCGGGCCTGGATCGGGATCGCCGCCGGGCCTCGTCCGCTTCCCCCGCACGCGCGCGTGCGCGTAGGCCGGGCGGCCGGGGTCGAGATCATCGAGGTCTCGGCCGGGAGCCCGGCGCAGCGCGGAGGCCTGCGCGGCGAGGACCTGATCATCGAGCTCGGCGGTCAGCCGATCGAGCGGGTCGACGACGTGCAGCGGCTCATGACGCACGAGGCGATCGGCCGTTCGATCCCGATCCGGGTGCTGCGCGGCGACCGCTGGCTGGACCTTGAGGTCTCGCCGGTCGAGCTGGTCGAATAGGGCGTCGCGTCGCGCCTGTCTCGCTACACTGAGGGCCGGCGCCGGGCGGCGTTCGTTTCTGCGCCCGCGGTCCGGTAGCCGGACTCTGACCCCTCAGACGGAAGCGCCTATATGGCTCGTGGAGACGTTCGGATCGCTGCCACCCTCGCCTGCGAGGAATGCAAGCGCCGCAACTATCAGACCAACAAGAGCAAGCGGAACAACCCGGAGCGGCTTCAGCTGCGCAAGTACTGCCGCTGGTGCAGGCGGCACACGCCGCACCGCGAGACGCGCTGAGCTGACCGGTGGCTCGCAACCGCAAACGCGCCAAGGAGCGCCGGCCCCGCCGGCCGCCTCAGGCCGGCTCGCGGCCGGGCTCGCCGGGCGATCGCTCGAACGTTCCGGGCGTCCTGCCCGGCCTTCCGACCGTGACGCACGATGTCGGACCCGAGCTCGAGCCCGAGGAGAACGGCGCGCCCGATCCCCTCGAGCACGCCATGCCCGACGTCGAGTTCGCCGAGGCGCAGCTCGCCGCCGGGCGGCCAATCGAGTCCGAGCCCGACGATGAGGCCGACGAGGAGGAGTTCGAGCGCGAGGTCGAGGAATCGATCGAACAGGCAGATCGTGGGGGCGGTGGCGGCAGATTCGGCCGCGGCGGCCGCGGCGGCCGCGAGGACTCCGGTGGCGGTTCACTCGAGCCGGCCGCATCGGGTGCGCTACCCGCCGAGCACCGTCCCGGGATGTTCCAGCGGCTCACGGGCTTTCTGCAGGGATGCTGGCGCGAGCTCCAGCGAGTACAGTGGCCGGACCGCCCGCAGGTGATTCAGGCCACCGGGGTAGTGATCGGTTTCGTCATCATCGCGGCGGCGTTTCTCGGCTTGGCGGACTTCGTCGCCGGCAAGCTCGTAACTTTCATCTTGCAGTGAGCGCCTGCGAGCGCTCTGGCTGGGAGGGCCTAACTAGGACAACAGAATGTTTCGCTGGTACGTCGTAAACACTTACTCGGGTCACGAGAACAAGGTCAAGCACAACCTCGAGCACCGGATCATCTCGCTCGGGCAGCAGCAGGCGGTGCGCCAGATCGTGGTACCCACCGAGTCCGTCTCGGAGATGAAGGACAACCAGAAGGTCACGGTCGAGAAGCGCACGATGCCCGGCTACGTGCTCGTGAACATGGACCTGAACGAGGACTCGTGGTCGCTGGTCAAGGGCACGCCCGGCGTCACCGGCTTCGTCGGCGCCTCCAACGAGCCGGTGCCGCTCACCCAGGACGAGGTCAACCGCCTGCTCCACCGCGAGGTGGCCGAGCGGCCGCGCACGCGCGCTCAGTTCGCGATCGGCGAGTCGGTCAAGGTGGTATCCGGGCCGCTGTCGGACTTCTCCGGCGAGATCTCCGAGGTCAACGAGGACGCCCAGCGGCTCAAGGTGCTCGTGTCGATCTTCGGCCGGGAGACGCCGGTCGAGGTCGGTTTCGATCAGGTCAAGAAGATCTAGGAGCTGGTTACGTGGCCAAGAAGGTGATGACCCAGATCAAGTTGCAGGCGGTGGGCGGCCAGGCCTCGCCCGCGCCGCCGGTCGGACCGGCGCTCGGCCAGCATGGCGTGAACATCATGGAGTTCGTCAAGGCGTTCAACGCCCAGACGCAGGGCGACCTGGGCACGGTGATCCCGGTCGTGATCACGGTCTACGAGGACCGCTCGTTCACCTTCATCACCAAGAGCCCGCCGGCCGCCGTCCTGATCAAGCAGGCGCTGGGACTCGACAAGGGCTCGGCCGAGCCCAACCGGACCAAGGTGGCCAAGATCACCGAGGCTCAGCTGCGCGAGATCGCCGAGAAGAAGATGAAGGATCTCAACGCCGGCGACATCGACGCCGCCGCCAAGATCATCGCCGGTACCGCTCGCTCGATGGGTGTGGAGGTCGTATAGGAGCCATGGCAAATCACGGCAAGACATATGAGGAGGCCCGCAAGCGCTTCGATCGCGAGCGCGAGTATTCGCCCACCGAGGCGATCGGGCTGATCAAGCAGCTTGCGCGCGTGAAGTTCAACGAGTCGGTCGAGGTGCACGTCCGCACCGGGCTGAACGTGCGCCACGCCGACGAGCAGCTGCGCGGCACGGTGGTGCTCCCCAACGGCCTCGGCAAGGAGGTCAAGATCGCGGTGTTCGCCCAGGGCGACAAGGCGCGCGAGGCCGAGGAAGCCGGCGCGGACGTGGTCGGCGCCGAGGACCTGGCGCAGCGGATCCAGGACGGCTTCGACGATTTCGACGTGGCGATCGCCACCCCGGACCTGATGCCGGTGGTCGGCCGCCTGGGCCGGATCCTGGGTCCGGCCGGCAAGATGCCGAACCCGAAGGTCGGGACGGTCACGATGGACGTGGCCAAGGCGGTCGAGGAGTCCAAGGCCGGAAAGGTCGAGTACCGCACCGACCGCAACGCGATCGTGCATCTGGTGATCGGCAAGCGCGATTTCGACGAGCGGGCCCTGCTCGAGAACTACGCGGCGGTGATCGACGAGTTGATCCGGGCCAAGCCGTCGGCGGCCAAGGGTCGCTACATCCGCACGGTGACCGTGGCCACGACCATGGGCCCGGGGGTCAAGGTCGACCCGACGCGCACGCGCGACATCGTGGAGGAGCCCGTCGCGGCCTAGAATGTTCTAGAGAAGCACTGCCCGAGACCTCCGGCGAGTTCATAAGTCCGGAGTAGGCGGCGCCTCGAGTCCGTCTGGAGCTCCGGTTCCTTGGTTCGACGCCCGCCATTCGTAGCGGGCGTCTTTCATTTTCGAAGAGGAACGGCAATGAACCGAGACCAGAAAGCAGCAGTCGTAGAGGAGATCGCCGGCCAGATCCGGTCCTCCGACGCCGTGTTCGCCGTGGACTACCGCGGCATCTCGGTGGCGCAGGCGGCCGACCTGCGGGTCCGTCTGCGCGAGTCAGGAACCCGCTTCCGGATCGTCAAGAACTCGCTGACCGAGCGAGCCGCCGACGAGGCCGGCGCGTCGGCCCTGAAGGAGCTCTTGCAAGGGCCGACCGCACTGGCCTTCGTGACCGGCGATGCGGCCCTGGCCGCCAAGGCGTTGAACGACGCGGCACGCGCCCTGCATACGCTCGAGTTCAAGGGCGGGGTGATGGATTCGACCACGCTGAGCGCGGCCGATGTGCAGGCGATCGCCCGCCTGCCGGCACGCGAGGTGCTTCATGCCCAGCTCGTGGGCACGATCGCGGCGCCGATCACCGGCTTGGTGCGCGGGCTGAACGCCCTGATCGCCGGCCTGGCCATTCAGCTGAAGGCAATTGCCGACCAGGGATTGGTGAGCGGCGAGGCACCGCCGGCGCGCGCGGACGAGCCCACGGCGGCGGCGACGCCCGAAACCGTCGAGACCCCGGAGCCGCAGGAACTGCCCGAGCCCGAGGCGGCGGCTGAGCCGGAGGCGGCGGCTGAGCCGGAGGCGGCGGCCGAGACCCCAGCTGAACCAATCGTCGACGTCGAGGCCGAGCCCGGAGCGTCGGAAGAAACTGACCAAGAAGCCGCGCCGGATGAGGAACCCGGCGCCTAAGGAGGAACCATGCCCAGCACTGAAGAGTGGATCGACGAGCTCAAGTCAATCTCGGTACTCGAGCTTTCCGAGCGCATCAAGGCGCTCGAGGAGGCGTTCGGCGTCTCGGCCACCGCAGTCGCGGCAGCCGCGCCCGCGGGCGGCGGTGCAGCGGCCGACGGCGGCGCCGAGGAGGCCGAGGAGCAGACCGCGTTCGACGTGGTCCTCCAGGCGGCCGGCGACAAGAAGATCCAGGTGATCAAGGTCGTGCGCGCGGCCACCGGTCTGGGCCTCAAGGAGGCCAAGGCGCTGGTCGACGAGGCGCCCAAGCCGGTCAAGGAAGGCATCGATCGCGCCGAGGCGGACAAGCTGAAGGCCGACCTCGAGGAAGCCGGCGCCACCGTCGAGTTGAAGTAACCCTTCGCGCAAACCGGGGTGCCGGCCGGTTGGCGCCGGCACCCGGTTTGGCTACATTCACGCTGTGGGGGCTGACCTAGGGACCGCCCTACAGGTTCCCGTCGCCGATGGGTTGGACCGTCGATGAGCGCGTCCGAGACCGGCAGGCTCGCCCCGTACGTGCCGCGGGCGCTCCTGGCCCGGGTGGCCCGCCCGCTCGACGTGCTCGGCGAGACCGTCCCGTGCACGATGGTGTTCGCCGACGTGGCGGGGTTCACGCGCCTCTCCGAGCGGCTGGCCCGTCAGGGCAAGGAGGGCGCCGAGCAACTGGTCGACATGATCAACAGCTGCTTCTCGGCGCTGCTGGCCGAGGCGTACAGCCGCGGTGGGTCGCTGGTGAAGTTCGGCGGCGACGCGATGCTGCTCATGTTCTACGACCAGGAGGGCGACCAGCAGCACGCGCTCCGGGCGTGCAGTGCGGCGGCCGCGATGCGCCGCCGGCTGCGGGAGGTCGGGCGTACGCGCGCCGGCGATCGCGGAGTGGTGCTCCGAATGTCGGTCGGGGTGCACAGCGGTCCGTACGCGATGTTCGTCGTTGGGGGCTCGCACAGCGAGCTCCTGATCGGCGGCCCGGCGGCCAGCACGGTGGTGCGGATGGAGGCCGCCGCGTCCTCGGGCCAGATCCTGATCAGCGCCGACACCGCCGAGCGGCTGCCGCGGAGCTGTCTGGGCGCCGCGGCCGGGACGGGCCGGCTCCTCTCCCGTGCGCCCGCGGCGTGTGAGTGGATCGCACCGGCCGGTCTTCCGGCTCCGCCGGGCGAGGTGATCGCGAGCTTCCTGCCCGCCGCGGTACGCAACCACCTCCTGAGCCGATCGGCGGTGCCGGAGCACCGCACCGGCACGATCGCCTTCCTCCAGTACGGCGGTCTCGACAAGGTGATCGTCCGGGACGGAGCCGACGCCGCGGCCAAACGGCTCGACGAGCTCGTCCGGCTCGTGCAGGAGGCGGTCGAGCGCTATGACGTGTGCTTCCTCGACTCCGACATCGCCGCCGACGGAGGCAAGATCCGGCTGAGCGCCGGCGTGCCCCGGGTGATCGGCGAGGACGAGGAACGCATGCTGCTCGCGCTTCGTCACATCGTCGAGGCCGGACCGCCGCTGCCGCTGCGCGCGGGCGTGCACCGCGGCCCGGTGTTCAGCGGACAGGTCGGGCCGATCTACCGCCGGTGGTACGCGGTGATGGGTGACACGGTCAACCTGGCCGCTCGCCTGGTGGCCAGGGCGCCGGCGGGGCGGATCTATGCCACGCGCGATGTGCTGCGACGCGCCAAGACGAGCTTCGCGCAGGTTGCGCTCGATGCGTTCGAGGTCAAGGGCAAAACACGCCCGGTGCAGGCGTGGGATGTCGGACCGCCGATCCGGGGCGCCTCGGATGCGGCGATCCGCCTGGAGCTCCCACTGGTCGGGCGCGCACGTGAGCTCGAGTTGCTGCGCACCGCGGTCGAGGATGCGCGGCGGGGGGCCGGCGGGCTGATCGAGCTGGCGGGCGAGACCGGTGTGGGCAAGTCCCGCCTGATCGCCGAAGCCGGCAAGCTCGCCGACGGCATGGTGCGCCTGCGGGCGACCTGCGAGGTCTACACGCGCGACACGCCCTACCACGCCTGGCGAGAGCCGCTGCGCGCGTTGCTCGGCCTTGGCGGCCACGAGCCTGATGAGGTCGTCCTGCGCCGTCTGCGCGAGGAGATCGAGTCCGACCAGCCGGACCTGCTGCCCTGGCTGTCGCTGATCGCGATCGTGCTCGACATCGAGGTGGAGCCCTCGGCCGAGGTCGCGCAGCTCGCCGGGACATCCCGGGCGGCGAAGCTCCAGGAGGTGGTCGTGCGCTTCCTCGGACCCGCTCTCGTCGTCCCGACGATGCTGGAGATCGAGCAGGCGCACCTGATGGACGCGGCGTCGGTGGGGCTGTTCGAAGCGCTGGCGCACGAGCTCGGGTCCTCGGCCTGGGTCGTGCTGGTCAGCCGGCGCGACACGGCCGGGGGCATGACACTGGGCGGCCAGGGGACCCGCATCGAGCTCGGGCCCCTCCCGCGCGAGGCCACGCGGGCGCTCGCCTTCTCGACCCCGGAGGCGGCGCAGCTGCCCCCGCACGTGGTCGAGCTAGCCGCCGGGCGATCGGGAGGTAGCCCCGAGTTCCTGCTCGATCTGCTCGCCGCGGCGGCGGATGGCGATCGCGACCAGCTCCCCGACAGCGTGGATGCCGCGACCATGGCTCGTATCGATGCACTGGACGGCGAGGACGGCGCGCTCGTGCGGCGGGCCGCGGTGCTCGGCTCGTCGTTTCACCCGCAGCGCCTGGCCGACGTGCTCCCGGCCGGCGCCGCCATGCCCGACGCGCAAGCCTGGGAGCGGCTGGCGGCCGTGTTCCTGCGGGAGGACGACGGGCTCGTGCGCTTCCGGCGTCCGGCGCTCCAGGAGGCGGCCTACGCCAGCCTGCCGTTCAAGCTCCGGCGCGAGCTCCACCGGGCAGTGGCGCTCCACCTCGAACGCGAGCACGGCGTCGACGCGGACCCCGCGGTGCTCTCGAACCATTTCGCGCTGGCCGGCGACCAGGTGCGCGCCCAGCGCTATGCCCTGATCGCGGCCAAGCGCGCCACCGAGCGCTTCGCCCACGCCGACGCCGTGCACCTCTACCGGCGCGCGATCGACGCCGGTCGGGGGTCCGGGACGGCGGTCGATCCGGACGCGCTGGCCCGGGCCTGGGAGCAGATGGGGGAGGAGCTTCGCTGCGTGGGCGAGCCGGCCGCCGCCAACCGCGCGCTCACGGAGGCGCGTCGGCTCCTCTGCGACGACCCGGTCGCGCAGGCCCGGCTGTGCGACCGCCACGCCGATGTGGCCTCCCGCAGCGCCGCCCTGAGCGCCGCCGTCCGCTGGGTCAAGCGTGGGTTCCGCTGCCTGGATGGAGTCGAGGGGCCGGTGGCGCGGGCCTGGCGGGCCAAGCTGCTCTCGCGGCTCGGCGGCCTGCGCAACCGCCAGGGACGCTGGTCGGAGGCGATGGTGGTGTGCCGCGAGGCGATCGCCGAAGCCGGAGCCGTGGGGGAGCTCGCCGCGCTCGCCCATGCCCTGTACTCGCTGGACTGGGCGCTGGTCGAGTCCGGTCGCCGCGAGGAGGCGACGCACTCGTGGCAGGCGCTCGAGATCTATCAGCAGCTCGGTGATCCCGAGCACGAGCTGATCGTGCTGAACAACCTGGGCATGTTCGCCTACTTCGACGGCCGGTGGGACGATGCGCTCTCGCTCTATATACGCGCGCGCGAGTGCGGCGAGCGGTCGGGTCGGCCGGCTGACGCTGCGTTCGTCGACTGCAACGTGGGGGAGATCCTGTCGGACCAAGGCCGCTTAGAAGAGGCCGAGGAGCATCTGCGGCGCGCCAGACGGATTTGGAGCGCGACGCGGGAGTCGCAGTCCGTCGCGTTCATCGACATGCTGCTCGGACGCCTGGCCGTGCGGCGGGGCGACATACAGGTCGGCCTACCGATGCTCGAGCGCTCCACCCGGACGCTGCGCGCGTTCAACATGCACGCGTACGCCGACTTCGGGCGCGGGCTGATCGCCGAGGCCGAGTCGCTCGCGGGAAACCCACGGCGGGGGCTCGAGGTCGCGCGGGCGGAGCTCGAGGGGGCCGATCGATGCCGGCCGCTCTTGCAGCGAGCGATCGGCATCGCGCTGGCGCGCCTGGGGGAGACGGACGCCGCGGGCCGCGAGCTCACCACCGCGCTGAGTTGTGCACGGGAGCGCCACGCGCATTACGAGATCGCGGCGACG
>JAFAWR010000335.1 GCA_019241635.1 Solirubrobacterales bacterium | reverse complement strand
CCGGGCGAGGCAGGTGGCCGGCGCCGATCTGCGCGACCAGCTCTGACTGGATCTGCGAGTCGTAGATCGTGTGCGGGTTGATGCTCGGAGTGATCACGTCCTGCCCGCCGTAGCTCACCTGCGGCGCGGCGTTGGCGCCCGAGCTGTCCATGTACTGGGCGAGCACGCCGCCGGTGTCCCCGGTCGAGCCGCTCTGAGCCGCGAAGTACTTGATCAGGCCGGGGTCCCCGCTGGTCTCGTTCGTGTAGATCGAGTTGATGCCCTGGCCCCAGTCGACCACGATGCCGGTCATCGAGTGGGCGACCGGGCCGCCCCAGTACTGCAGCGGATCGCCGGAGTTGGCGGCGGCGGCCGGGGCGAGGGCGAGGACGAGCACGAGCGCCACCGCGCCCGTCAGCACGGCTAGACGCTTGTTCGAGGGCCTCGTCCCCCGGCGAGGCGGAAATTCCGCAAATCCCACACTTCCCCTATCGGCAGCCATCGGCAACCATCAAGACCACCGGTGGGCGGGTGTCAGGAGACAGACACTATCAGCCGTTGATCAGCTTCGACACGGCCGCGTGGACCGCCTGTGGCGTGACGGTCAGGGCGTCGCCGTAGCCCGGCAGCGCCTCCGCCCCGGTCGGCTTGAGGATCTGGACCGGGGCCGAGCCGCCGAGCTCGGACGCGACAAACAGGCTGAGCAACGTCGGGCCGCCCATGTCGGTCCGAAGCACCTTGGGCGCGTCCCACGCCGCCCAGGGGAGGTGCAGGAAAGTGTGCAACGAGAACAGCTGACTCTTCACGCCGTTGAGGATCTGCTGCTGATAGCCCTCGCGCGTGAGGTCGGTGCTGGCCACATCGCAGGGGTTGTCGCGCGTGCGGGCCAGGGTCAGCGCTTGGATGCCGGTTAGGTGGTGCGTGCCGGGATCCAGGTTGAGCGTGAAGCCCCCGTGCTGGGTGCCGCCGCTGATGTTCGAGCAGATCTTGTCCTTGGTGGTCACCGTGACCCCCCCGATGGCGTCTATGAAGGGCGGGAACGCGCCGAGGTTGACGATGATCACGTGGTTGATCGGAATGCCGGTGAACTGCTGGATGGTCTTGATCGCCAGGGCCGGGCCTCCGAGCGCGTAACCGGCGTTGATCTTGGCCAGTCCGTGTCCGGGGATTTCGGCCACCGTGTCGCGGGGGATCGACATGCGGCGCGAGACGCCGCCTCCGATCCGCCACAGCATGATCGTGTCGGAGTTGGCCCCGGCGTCGCTGTGGTTCGCGCCCGGCTCTTTCGATCCCGGACCGGTCGTCGGGCGCTGGTCGGTGCCGAGGATCAGGACGGTGTCGGTCGACGTGATCATGTTGCCCCCGGAGGCCAGTTCCGCCTGGGCATCGGCCGGCACCGACGTGTTCGAGTCGCCCGAGCTGATGAGAAACAGCACAAGTGAAAGCACCAGCCACGCCACGAGCGCCGCCAGTAGCCCGAGGATGACGCGCTTCGGGGTGACCCGGCGGCGCGGTCTCTCGCGCCCGCCGCCGCGATAGGTCCGGTAGTCCCGGCCGACTCGGAGCTCGTCGTCCTCGCCGCGCAGCCGCGCCCGTAAACCCCTTGGTCCGGCGCGATAGAGCTTGTAAGGAGGTGGTCCGAGGTCGCTGGGCATTGGACCCATATAGTGACGGCATGCCGGGCCGGCGCACGATTGGCGTCGACATGGGCGGTACGAAGCTGCTGGCTGGTGCGGTCGATTCCGAGCTGTCCGTGCACCACCGTGTTCAGCGCAGCATGAACCGCCTCGATCAGTCGTACCTGCTCGACGTGGTGGTCGACGCAGTCGAAGAAACCCGAGAAGGTGCAGGCGCCGAAGTGGACGCGGTCGGCTTCGGAATTCCGTCGCTGATCGACCAGCGTAGCGGCAACGCGGTGATCGCCGTCAACCTGCCGCTCAAGGACATCATGTTCGCCGACGTGATGACCGAGCGGCTCGGACTGCCGGTGTTCGTTGACAACGACGCCAACCTCGCCGCGCTCGCCGAGCACCGGGCCGGCGCCGCGCGCGGCTGCACCGAGGCGGTCGTGCTGACCATCGGGACCGGCATCGGCAGCGGCCTGGTCCTGCGCGGAGAGCTCTATCGCGGGGCGATCGGCGCCGGGGCGGAGCTCGGCCACACCGTGATCGACCTGAACGGGCCGCCCTGCCAGGGCAACTGCCCGAACCACGGCTGCATCGAGTCGCTCGCCTCCGGTACCGCGCTGGCCCGCGAGGCGCTCCGGATCGCCCACGAGCAGCCCCGGTCCGGCCTCGGACGCGCGCTGGCCGCGGGCCGCGAGCTCGAGGGGCCGCTGGTCACCGAGCTGGCTCACGACGGAGACAGTGCCGCGATCGAGGCGATCGAGCTCATCGGTACCCGCCTCGGGGTGGCGATCGCCAGCTTCGTGAACATCTTCAACCCGGAGGTGGTGGTCATCGGCGGTGGGGTGATGGGCGCCGGAGAGCTCCTGCTGAACGCCGCCCGGGCCGAGATGCTCGCGCGCGCCCTGCCGCCCTCGCGGGACATCGTGCGGATCGTGCCCGCCGCGTTCGGGGTCGAGGCCGGGATGATCGGGGCGGCCGCACTCGCCTTCGACGCACTCGATCCGAGGCTGTCGTCATGAGCGCCGGCACGCGCATGGGCCGGTTGATCGTCTGTCCGACCCCGATCGGGAACCTCGAGGACGTGACGCTGCGGGTGCTCGCGGCGCTGCGGGAGGCCGACATCGTGGCCTGCGAGGACACGCGCCGCTCGCGCGTGCTCCTCGAGCGCTACGGCGTGGGCGGGCGCCTGGTCAGCTACCACGAGCACAACGAGCGCGCCCGCGCCGCCGAGCTGGTGGCGAAGATGCGCGAGGGCGCGGTGGTCGCGCTGGTCTCCGACGCCGGCACCCCGCTGGTGTCCGATCCGGGGTTCGTGCTCGTGCAGGCGTGTGTGGCCGCCGGGCTGGCCGTCGAGGTGCTCCCCGGGCCCTCGGCCGCGCTCGCCGCGCTGGTGGCCAGCGCCCTGCCCGCCGACCGGTGGCGGTTCGCGGGCTTCCTGCCCCGCAAGCGCAGCGCGCTGGTCGAGGCGTTCGCCTCCTCGGAGACGCTCGTGGCCTTCGAGTCGCCCAAGCGCGTGGCGGCGTCGCTGGGCGTGCTCGCCTCGGTCGACCCCGAGCGCCCGGTCGCGGTGTGCCGCGAGCTGACCAAGCTGCACGAGGAGGTCGTGCGGGGAACGGCGGGCGAGCTGGCCGAGCGCTACGCCAAGGAGCCCCCGCGCGGGGAGGTCGCGCTGGTCGTCGGGGGCGCGCCCTCGGCGCCCGACGAGGTGGGGCCGGCCCTGGAGGCGCTCCGGCGGCTGGTCGAGGCCGGGGCCAAGCCGCGCCCCGCGGCGGCGGTGGTGGCCGAGCTGACCGGCGTCCCCGCCAACCGGCTGTATCGCGCGCTCACCGCCCAGGATCGCGACTGAACTGCCACTCGGCGACCCGCGCGCGCCGAATGGCGGAATTGTCGCGCCAGGCGCGACCAAACTGCCTTTCGCCCCGGACGGGGCGGCGAGTGGCGGCTAGCTCGCGGCGTGCCCGCCGGGCATGGACGCCCGGCGGAACGGCCCCAGGGACGACGCGCCGCAGGCGCGGCCCAATAAAGTCAGTCGTCGCGCGATGTCCTTCTACGTCACCACCCCGATCTACTACGTGAACGCGCAGCCGCACCTCGGCCACGCGTACACGACGATCGCCTGCGACGTGCTGGCGCGGCACATGCGCCAGCGCGGCGAGGACGTGTTCTTCCTGACCGGGACCGACGAGCACGGGGAGCCGGTGGCCGACGCGGCTGCCGCGCAGGGCATGGAGCCTCAGGCGCTGGCCGATCTGAACGCCGAGAAGTTCAAGGCGCTCGCGCCGCAGCTCGACGCGTCGAACGACTTCTTCATCCGCACCACCGACGAGGAGCACAAGCGGCGGGTGCAGGACGTGCTCCAGCGCGTCCACGACAACGGCTACACGTACAAGGGCGTGTACGAGGGGTGGTACTGCCCCCGGTGCGCGGACTTCAAGGTGGAGAACGAGATCCTCGAGGGCAACCGCTGTCCGATCCACGAGATCGTGCTCGAGCGCCACCAGGAGGAGAACTGGTTCTTCCAGCTATCCGCGTTTCAGGAGCGGCTCGAGCAGCTCTACGCCGACCAGCCCGACTTCGTCATGCCGAAGCACCACTACAACGAGGCGCGCTCGTTCATCGCCTCCGGGCTGCAGGACATCTCTTTGTCGCGCAAGCGCCTGAAGTGGGGCGTGACGGTCCCGTGGGATCCCGAGCACGTCTTCTACGTGTGGTTCGACGCGCTCTTGAATTACTACACGGCGCTCGGATACGCGCGTCCGGGCGAGGATCTCACCGACCGCTTCTGGCCGGCCACCTACCACGTGATCGGCAAGGACATCCTGAAGTTCCACACGGTGTTCTGGCCGGCCATGCTCATGGCGGCTGAGCTCGCGGTGCCGGAGCACGTGTTCGTGCACGGGTTCCTGCTCGGCGCCGACGGGCGCAAGATGAGCAAGTCGCTGGGCAACGTGCTCGATCCGTTCGAGGTGATGGACGAGTACGGGACCGACGCGCTGCGCTTCTACCTGATGCGCGACGTGGCCTTCGGCTCGGACGGCAGCGTCGGGATCGACGCGGTGCGGGCGCGCTACGAGGCCGAGCTGGCCAACGAGTACGGGAACCTGGCCAGCCGCACGATCGCGATGATCCACCGCTACCGCGACGGCGTCGTCCCCAGCGCGTTGACCGACGGCGAGCTGGCCCGCGAGTTCGAGGCGCTGCCGGCCGAGGTCTCGGTGGTCCTCGACCGCGCCGAGCCCACGCGCGCGCTCGACCTGATCTGGGAGCGGGTCCGGCGCCTCAATCGCTACGTCGAGGAGCGGGCCCCCTGGCAGCTCGCCCGCGACCCCGAGCAGGCGGACCGGCTCGACGAGACGCTGGCCTCGCTGGCCGAGGGCCTGCGCGCGGTCAGCGTCCTGCTCCATCCGTACGTCCCGGACAGCGTCGAGAAACTGCTGCTCGCCCTCGGGACTCCGGACGTCGCGTACGAGCGGGCGTTGTTTGCCGAGCGCGGGAGCGGCCTGCCCGTCCAGTCGCTCGAGCCGCTGTTCCCGAAGCGGTAACGGACTAGCCGTGGTCGACGGTCATACGCACCTTTCGCTATGCGATCCGCCCGATGCCGAACTGGTCGCCGCGGCGGCCTCGGCGGGCGTGAACCGCATCGTCACGGTGGGCACCGACGGCGCCTCGTGCCGCGCGGCGCTGGCCGCCGCCGAGGACTTCCCGCAGGTCTACGCCGCGATCGGCCGGCATCCGAACTCGGCCACCGGGTTCGATGACGCCGACCTGGCCGAGTTGGCCGCGCTGGCCGCGCATCCCAAGTGCGTCGCCGTGGGCGAGACCGGGCTCGACTTCTACCGGGACTACGCACCTCGCGCCGATCAGGAGCGCGCCTTCCGGGCGCAGATCGGGCTGGCCAGAGAGGTGGGGAAGCCGCTGGTCATCCACACCCGCGCGGCCGACGACGACACGCTGGCGCTCCTCGATGCCGAGGCGCGCGGGCTGCGGGTGATCCTGCACTGCTTCTCGATGCCCGATCGGATCGAGGAGTGCGTGGCCCACGAGGAGTGGTGGATCTCGTTCGCCGGCAACGTCACCTATCCGAAGGCGCAGGCGCTGCGGACCGCGGCGATCCGCGTGCCCGCCGAGCGTCTGCTGGTCGAGACCGACGCGCCGTACCTCTCGCCGCAGGCGATGCGGGGCAAACCGAACCAGCCGGCCCACGTGGTGATGACCGCGCAGGCCCTCGCGGTCGAGCGCCGGGTGGCCTGGGAAGAGTTCGACCGCGCGGTCGACGCCTCCGCCGCCGAGGTCTACGGGTGGTGACCCGGCTCGGTCAGAACTTCCTGGTCGACCGCAACATCCTCGGTGTGATCGAGCGGCTGGCGGCCGTCGGCGCCGATGACGTGGTGCTCGAGATCGGCGGTGGGGAGGGTGTCCTATCCGAGCGTCTCGCCGGCGTGGTGGCGCACGTACACGTGGTCGAGATCGATCGCCGGCTCTCCGATGCCCTGCAGACGGCGGTGTCGGAGTTCGCCAACGTGACGCTCTGGTTCGCCGACGCGCTGGATCTGGATCTGACCGCGCTCGATCCGCCGCCCACCGCGATCGTGGCCAACCTGCCGTACTCGATTGCCGCCACGGTGATCCTGCGCACGATCGATGAGCTGCCCTCGGTGCGATCGTGGGTGGTGATGGTTCAGCGCGAGGTGGGGGAGCGGCTGGCCGCGTCGGTGGGCGACCCGGCCTACGGTGTGCCCTCGGTGCTGGCGCAGCTGGCCTGCGAGGTGCGCGTGCTCCGGCCCGTGGCGCGGACGGTGTTCCGGCCCGTGCCGCGCGTGGATTCGGTGCTCGTGGGGTTGCGCCGTCGTGACGAGGCCGCTGCTTCGGTCGATCCGCTGGTTCGCACGCTCGTGCACGACGCGTTCGCGCACCGCCGGAAGGCATTGGCGGGGTCGCTGGCGCTGGCCCCGAACGCCGCGCCCGGTGTGCGCGAGCGCGCCCGGGCGGCGCTGGTCGAGCTCGGGCATCCGCCGGACGAGCGCGCCGAGCGGCTCTCGCCCGAGGAGTTCCGGGCGCTCGCGGCGCGCCTGTACGCATCGTGAAGCTGACCGCTTCGGCCCCGGGGAAAGTCAACCTGTGCCTGTTCCTCGGGCCGGTCCGCTCCGACGGGCGCCACGAGCTGGTGACCGTGTTCGAGTCGGTGTCGCTGGCTGACGAGGTCTCGCTGGCGCCCGCCCCGGCCGACCAGGTGAGGTGCGCCGGCGTATCCGGAGTGAACATCGTGACGCGGACGCTGGATGGACTGCGCGCCCGCGGGTGGTCCGCGCCACCCGTGCGGGTTCTCATCGACAAGCGGATCCCGGTGGCGGGCGGAATGGGCGGGGGATCGGCCGACGCGGCCGCGGTGTTGCGCATGGCACCCGTGCTCGCCCCGGTCGCCGAGGGTGTGATCGACGAGCTCGCGGTGTCGCTCGGCGCGGATGTTCCGAGTCAGCTGGCGCCGGGGCTGGTGCTCGGGACCGGGGCGGGCGACGTCGTCTCGCCGCTGGCTCCGCTCGCGCCGCACGCGTTCGTGATCGTGCCGCAGACGTTCGGCCTGTCGACCGCGGAGGTCTACCGGGAAGCGGACCGCCTGGGGCTAGCCCGGGAAGAGGCCGATCTGGCGGGGCGGCTCAGCTCGCTCCGCGGGCTCCGCGGTGAAGCGGATCTGCCGTTCGTCAACGACCTCGAGCCGGCGGCGATGTCGCTGCGGCCCGAGATCGGAGGCGCCCTCGAAGCGGTGCGCGAGGCTGGCGCCGAGCACGCGATGGTGTCGGGGTCAGGGCCCACCGTGTTCGGGCTCTTTCACGGTTCTGAGGCGCCGGCGCTGGCCGAGGCGGCCGCCGCGCGCCTGGCCGAGCGGTACCCTGGGGCGAGGCCGGCGGCGCCGGTCAGCGAGGAGTTCGCCGCTCCGCGCGGAAGCTAACCTCGCCCCCGCCATCGGGCACAATTCCCACAAGGCTCGTGAGCAACCAATCCATCACCTACCTGGTCGGCGCATGCGCGTGCGTTTTCGGCTTCGCCGCGTTCTGCGCGCTCGTGCTCGTTCCCTCGGTCACCGCGTACCGGCGGCCACTCGAACGGGTCGTCGTGGTGGTCCTGTCGCTGTACGTACTGGCCGCGCTTGTGGGGATCGGCGTGCTGCTCGGCGCGCTGATCGTGGTCGAGTGGCCCCGGCTCTTCTGAGCCGGTTGGGGACCGGGTGGATTGGCTGACCGGGCTTCGGATCAGCCGGCGCCGGCCGGGCCGGACCTGGCCGCGCTGGCCGCGATCACCGACGCGGTCGAGGACGGGGCGGGGCTGCCCGCCGTGCTCCGGGCCGCGGCGCGCGCGCTTAACACCAGCCTGATCCTGATCGACCGCTCCGCCTCGGTGCTCGCGGTGGCCGCCCGCAGCCCGGCCGACGAGCGCTCGCTGATGCGCGACGGCGAGGACGTGAGCACGATCGAGCTCAAGGTGGCCGATGCGACCGTAGGCAGGTTGCGGATGCGGGCCGCCGATCGGCCCGCGGACGCCTCACTACTGCGACTGATCACCACCCTGATCGCCTCCGAGGTCGAGCGCGTACGCGCCCCCGAGCTCGCCTCCGAGGAGGCCGCGACGGCCTTCCAGCGCGCGGTCCTGGCCGGGCGGATCGAGGGACGCGACGAGCTGCTCGCCCGGGGCAAGGAGCTCGGCACCGATCTCGGCGCGGGCGCCAGCGTCGTGGTCATCCGCGCCCACCCGCGCAGCCCGACCGAGGAGGACTGGCGCCGGCGGATGCTCGCGCTGGTCGCCCGCGGGGCCAGGTCGCTATCGCCGGGCGCGATCGCGGCGCCGACCGCCGACGAAGCCGGGGGCGAGGTCGCGGTCCTGCTGCCGGACGGCGACGGTGACGTGGGTCGGCGGGCCGTATCGGCGATCCTGCGCGAGCTCGAGTCGGGCCTGCCCGGTTTCGCCTTCGCGATCGGGCGCAGCCGGCGGGTCGAGGAGCCGCTCGAGCTCGGGCGCGCCCGCAACGAGGCGCTCCTGGCCGCGAACGTGGTGGAGGGAGAGCCCGAGCGCGTCGAGCTGGGTTACGAGGAAACCGGCACCTATCAGCTGCTGTTGCCCTACATGAGCGACCCGGCCGAGCTCCGGCGCTTCTATGACGAGACCGTGCGGCCGCTCGTGTCCTACGACGAGCAGTACGAGACCGATCTGCTCGGCACCCTGTCCACCTTTCTCGAATGCGATGCCAACGTGAACGCGACCGCCTCTCGCCTGATCACCCACCGCCACACGGTGCGCTACCGGTTCGAGCGCGTGCGCGAGCTGACCGGCCTCGACGTGTCCTCCACCGACGGTCGCG
>JAFAWR010000300.1 GCA_019241635.1 Solirubrobacterales bacterium | reverse complement strand
GCTCCGGTCACCACTCCTCCGGGGGCTCGCCCGCCCCCACCGCCCCGGCCAGCGCCGGCTCCGGCGCAGCGCCCGGCTTCGCCTCACCCTCAGGTGCAGGTTCAGTGTTCTCCTTCGCCCTTCCGGGCGAGTCACCGGGTGCGGTGCCCAATTTCTTCATCAGCTCCTTCCGCATCCCCCCCTTCCTGCTTCCGATCTACAGCGCCGCCGGGACGCAGTACCACGTGCCGTGGCAGGTGCTGGCCGCGATCAACGAGATCGAGACCGACTACGGGCGCAACCTGTCGGTGTCCACCGCCGGCGCCGTGGGCTGGATGCAGTTCATGCCCTCGACCTGGAAGCGCTACGGGGTCGACGCCAACGGGGACGGCATCGCCGATCCCTACAACCCGGCCGATGCGATCTTCAGCGCCGCCCGCTACCTGGCCGCCGCCGGCGCCTCCAAGAACATCGAGCAGGCGATCTTCGCCTACAACCACGCCACCTGGTACGTCCAGTCGGTGATGCTCCGCGCACAGCTGATCGGCGGGATGCCGAAGCAGTTCATCAACGCGGTGACCGGGCTGGTCGAAGGGCACTTCCCCGTCGCCGCCCCGGCCAAGTACGCCGATGACGCGGTCCTCAAGCTGGCCAGGACCCGCGTCAAGACCGCCAACGCCGCGGTCACGGTCAAGTCCGACCCCGGGAGCACCGGCACGGCGATCTACGCCAAGCAGGGTTCCCCGGTCATCGCGGTCAACGACGGCAAGATCGTCAAGATCGGCCAGGACGCCCAGCTCGGCCGCTACATCGAGCTCCAGGACGCCACCGGCAACACCTACACGTACGCGAACCTCGGCTCGATCCCCACCCTGTACCCCGTGCCCAAGCCGGAGAAGGTCACCGCAACCTCGATCGCCAAGGCCCTGCTCGCTCCGGCCGGTCCCGCCCCGAGCGGGCCCGCCACGGCCGGCATCCAGCAGGCGCCCGCGCCGCCCAGCACCGCCAAGGCGACCAGCGAGACCAAGAGCTCGAAGATCTCCCTCCCGATCACCCCGGCCTCCGCCACCCAGCCGGCCTCGCCGACCGCCGCTCCCGCGTCGACGCCGACGATCTCCACGCCGATGGTCAAGGAGCGCCTGTTCGCCAACCCGCACCGCCCGAACTCCTACGCCGCGGGCGGCAAGCTCCAGATCTCCAGCGCCGGCCCCCAGATCTCGAACTTCCAGGACTACTTCTCCGACGTGCTGCACCTGGCCAAGAACCAGTACTCGCTCGAGCGCCTCAAGGTCGGCTCGGCCGTGGTTGCCGGCACGATCCTCGGGCGACTCGGCGCCGGCACGCCAACCGACGCCTCGCACCTTCAGTTCATGATCCAGCCGGCCGGCAAGAGCGCGCCGTACATCGATCCCAAGCCGATCCTCGACGGCTGGAAGCTGCTCGAGGCGACCGCGGTCTACCGCGCGGCCGGAGTCGACCCGTTCTTCGGCCCGCACGCCAAGAACCCGACCATCGGCCAGATCCTGCTGATGTCCAAGGAGCAGCTGGAAACCCGCGTGCTCGAGGATCCCAACGTCAACATCTATCCGTGCGGACGGCGCGACATCCAGTCGGGTGCGATCGACCGGCGGATCCTGGCCGACATCGAGTTCCTCTCGGCCTCGGGCCTGAAGCCCGACGTCAGCGGCCTCAAGTGCGGGAGCACCCCGAGCGGTTCCAACGGCGTCGATCCGGCCGGTGCGACCGGTGCGAGCATGGACATCTCGGCGATCAACGGCATCCCGATCCAGGGCCACCAGGGCCGCAGCTCGATCACCGACATCACGGTTCGCCGCCTGCTCACGCTCCAGGGCGAGATGGCGCCCGATGAGATCGTCTCGCTGATGAGCTACAAAAACCAGCCCACGGCGCTCAAGCTCTCCGATCACGCCAACCGCATCCAGATCGCCTACACCCAGCTCTACGGCAACAACCAGAAGCTCGCCGAGGTGGCTGGCAGCATCCTGCAGCCTGGCCAGTGGACGAAGCTGATCAACCGCATCAGCCAGATCAGCGAGCCGATCGTCCCGATCTCGCCGAGCAAGTACGCGATCAAGACCGGCGCTCAATAGCCTGCGCGGATCGCCGCCCTCTTTCGCTTCAGCCAGCTCGAGGTACCGCGGGCACTCGGCCCGCCGGACGGTCGCTACCTGATCCGCCGCGACGACGACGCCGCGCCCTCGCATGTGCTCGTGCTGAGCACCCTGGGTGCCCGGAAGCACCGGCGCCTCGGGCCATCCCGGCGCCAGCATAAGGCTCAACCTGAGCCTGAGCCTATTCCGGTTGAGACCACTCGGGCGACGGTCGTCGACGTCGGCGACCCCATCCCCGACGCCAAGCGCGCCGCCGAGTGGCTGAACGGCGCCGGCGAGCCCGAGCTGGCCGACGGCCTGGCCGTCCTCAACCGCGCACTGCACGCTCATCGGCTGGCCAGCGCCGATCCGCGCGCCCACGGCGTCGCGCGCTCCGACGCCCTGGTCGCCCGTCTGGGCTACGGCGCCGGCGAGGAGGTGGCCGACGGGCTCTGGACCGACGCCCGGGAGCTGGTCGATGCCGGCCCGCGCCGGCGGCGCTCGCGGATCCCGGCCGCCCAGGCCCGGCTGGCCGCGCTCCTCACCGGACGCGAGCGGGCGCTGAGCTGCGAGGACCTGGCCCTCCGCGCGCGCCTCGACCTCGAAGACGGCCGCGAGACCGCGGCGGCGCTGCAGGTGCTCATCGCCCTCGACGCCGCGCTGGCCGAGCTGCCCTCCGACCTGGCCGCCCCGGCCCTCGCCGAGCGGCTGGAGGAGCTCCGCGGCCTGCATGCCGGCGTGGCCGCGGCAGCCGAGGCCACGCTCCGCGGCGAGGCGACGGCCGAGGGGCGCGGGGCGACGGCGTTCGCGCTGGGCCGGATCGAAGCCGCGCTCAGGGCTCGAGCGGCGGCGCTGGCGGGCTAGATGATTGATTCCGCGACCCGGAGGGTCGGGCCGTGAGCGATCGTGGCTGCCCTGCCCGGTCCGTGTGCCGGGTCGGGGTTGGCGACGCGCTCGCCACCGCCACCGCCACCGCCACCGCGAGTTTTTCGCCATTCGCGGACCCGCGCGGCGCGAATGGTGAGAAATGCGCGCTATACGGGACTGATCTCGCCACTCGCGGACCGGCAGATGCCGAGTGGCGAGTTCGTCCCTACTGAAAAGAGGTCCATCGGGCGGCCGGCCTCATACGGCGGCGTGTCCGGGGCGAGCCCCGCAGAGATCGGTTTTCTCCCCCCGCTCGTCGCACCGCCCCACCCCGCCCACCTCACCGCGCCGCCCCGCTCTACGCGCGACGCATCCCCGCCCCCAAGGCCACGTGGCCGTGGAATCAATCATCTAGCGGTCCGCGGCGCCGGCGGGTCGGCGAGCGGCAGCGCCGGCGGGTCGGCGGTCCGCGGCCCCGACGGGTCGGCGAGGGCCGGTCCGTCGGGCGCCGGCAGCCCGAGCGCGGCCAGCACGGCCTCGAGCTCGTCGACCACGTCGCCGCCCATCCGCACCGCGGCCCGCCGATCGAACGGCGTCGGACCCTGGGTGAGGATCGCGATCTGGCCGCCGGCGGCCAGCGTGGTCTCGGGCAGGCCCGCCACGGGATAGACCTCGAGCGAGGAGCCGATGCACAGCATCAGGTCCGCGCCGGCGGCGAGCGCCTCGGCCCGGGCCATCGCCTCGACCGGGAGGAACTCACCGAACAGGACCACGCCCGGCTTGAGCGGCTCGCCGCACTCGCACCGCGGCACCCCCTCCGGGTCCCCCCCAAGCCGGCGGCGCACGTCTTCCAATTCGTACCGTAGCCCGCAGACGAGACAGATCGAGTGGGAGATCGAGCCGTGCACCTCGACCAGGCTCTTCGTCCCCGCCCGGGCGTGCAACCGGTCGATGTTCTGGGTGATCACCGCGTCGAGCCGGCCGGCGCGCTCGAGCTCGACCAGCGCGGCATGGGCCCGGTTGGGCGCCTTTGAGTCGAGCGAGTTGAACCGCTGGCCGTAGAAGCTCCAGAACGCCACCGGGTCGCGGCGGAACGCGTCGATGTGGGCCACCTCCATTGGGTTGACGTTGGCCCACAGCCCGGTCCCCGGGGAGCGGAAGTCCGGGATGCCGGACGGCACCGAGATCCCCGCGCCGGTCAGCGCGACCACCGACCCGGCCTGTTCGATCAGCGCCGCCAGCCGGCCGGCCGCGGACACGGAGTCGGTCACCGCGCGGACTCGTTGCAGACAGACATCGAGGCGGGGCAGTCTAGGCAGTAGGCTCCGCACATGGTCGAGACTCTCCCCGCAGATGTAGAGCCCTATCCCAACATCTCCTCCAAGGCCTACGAGCACCCGGCCGACCGCGCCGCCACCGCCGCGCTGAAGGCGGTCCCCATGCTCGACACGGTCGTGCGCAAGCTGATCGAGTGGCAGTACGAGCGCGCGATGCGCCAGATGTTCCTCAGCAACTCGGTGCGCGTCGGCGAGCGACAGCTCCCCGACCTCTGGGCGCACCAGCTCGCGGTCTGCAAGATCCTCGACATGCCGCGCACGTACGACCTGTACGTCACCGACACGATCGTCGCCAACGCGATGGCCATCGGCTCTCAGAATCCCATCGTGGTCGTCGGGACACCGCTGCTCGGGCGGCTCGGCTCTGGGGAGCAGCGCGCGGTGCTCGCGCACGAGGTCGCTCACATCCTCTCCGACCACATGCTGTACACGACGGCGCTCCAGATTCTGCTGCGCGTCGGCGGCAACGTCCCCTTCCCGCTCGGGATCCCGGCGCTGGCCGTCCGGGCGGTTCTGCTCGAATGGTCACGGGCCGCCGAGCTCAGCTGCGACCGCGCCGAGGCGCTCGTCGTGCGCGATCCGACAATCGTCTGCCGGGGTCTCATGGTCCTGGCCGGCGGCATGCACGCGGACAAGCTCAATCTCGACGCGTTCCTGGCCCAGGCCCGCGAGTACGAGGACTGGGACGACCCCTCAGACCGCGTCCGGCGGTTCTTCTACGAGATCAACAGCACCCACCCCTACGCGGTGCGGCGGGTCTCGGAAGTCATGAAGTGGGTCCAGAGCGGCGAGTACGACCGGATCCAGCGCGGCGAGTACATCAAACGCGGCCAAGAGCCACCGGTCCAGCAGGAAGCCGGCGACGCGTTCGAGTTCTACGCCGAGCGCTTCCGGGCGATCTTCCGCGACATCGGCGACAACGTCACGAAGATGGGCAACCAGATCGGCGGGCTCGCCGAGCAGGCGGCCGACTGGATCCGCTCGCGCAGCGGCGGCCCCCGCAACGGCGACGACGAGTAGCCCCCGCCGCGCCCGGCCCGACCGTCCCGGCTGTCCGCGCCGCGCCGCCTGGCCCTCCAGAGCTCTGAGCGAAACCACGGCGGCCGTTCGGCGGCACTCGCGTTCGCGGCCGAGAGGCATCACACGCACGACACGAAAAGCGCCGGTGCCGCCGGAGGGCTGTGCGGCTGAAGCGCCTCCTTGACAAACGACTGTCGGCGATATATCGTTATACATCGTCGATATTCATAACCTACAAGGAGAAACCATGAGTCACGACGAAATGGCGGCACCCTGGCCGCTGATCGCCCGCCTGGCGATGATGAAAGGCGAAGGCCGCGGACGCGGGCGCCATTCGCACATGGATCACCTGGAGCGGCTGGCCGCGTTGCGCGAGTTCCGCGGCGGCCCCTGGGGGGACCGACCTCCGTTCGGGGGACCCGGACGCGGAGGACCCGGACGCGGAGGCCCCTTCGGTGGTGGTCGCGGCCGCCGGCGCCGCGGCGACGTCCGCACGGCGCTCCTGATGCTGCTCGCCGAGGAGCCGCGCAACGGCTACCAGCTGATGCAGATCATCGAGGAGCGAAGCGGCGGTCGCTGGCGTCCCAGCCCCGGCTCGGTCTACCCGACGCTGGCCCAACTCGAGGACGAGGGCCTGATCCGGGCGGTCGAGCGAGACGGCACCAAGCTGCTCGAGATCACCGACACGGGTCGCGAGCGCTTGGCCGAGTCCAAGACCGATCCCGCCCCCTGGGAGCCGGAGGACCAGGACGACGATCCTCAGGCCCATTCGCTCTCGGAGATCGCCTCGCTGGTCATCCAGATCGGCAAGGCGGCCTGGCAGGTCGCCCAGGAGGGCGACGAGCGCCAGACCGAGAAGGCGCGCCAGACGCTGGCTGAGACCCGCCGCGCCCTGTATCGGATCCTCGCCCAGGACGAGGACGAGCAGGACTCCGAGGTCTGATCGCCTAACGTGTTGAGCGAGATGACGGGCGGGAACGGAAACCAGCCGGACGGACCGGCGATCGTGGTCGAGCACCTGGTCAAGAACTACGACCAGGTGCAGGCCGTCCGCGGCGTGGAGTTCGAGGTGGCCTCGGGCGAGGTGTTCGGCTTCCTCGGGCCCAACGGCGCCGGCAAGACCACCACGATCAACATGCTGTGCACGCTGGTCAAGCCGACCGCCGGCTCGGCCAGCGTGGCCGGCCACGACGTGGTGCGTGAGCGCGATGACGTGCGCCGCAACATCGGCCTGGTCTTCCAGGATCCCACGCTCGACGGCTACCTGACCGCGGCCCAGAACCTCCAGCTCCACGCCGAGCTCTACGGCGTGCGCTCGGATCTGGTCAAGCCGCGCATGGAGCAGGTGATGACGATGGTCGGCCTGTGGGACCGCAAGGACTCGCCGGTGGCCACGTTCTCCGGAGGCATGCGCCGGCGCCTCGAGATCGCCCGCGGCCTCATGCACTCGCCGCGCGTGCTGTTCCTCGACGAGCCGACCATCGGCCTGGATCCCCAGACCCGCCGTTCGATCTGGACCTACATCCGCGAGCTCCAGGAGCGCGAGCGGATCACGATCTTCATGACCACCCACTACATGGACGAGGCCGAGTGGTGTGACCGCATCGCGATCATGGACCACGGCCAGATCGTCGCCCTCGATGCTCCGGAGACGCTCAAGGCCGCCGTCGGCACCGATCGCGTGACGATCCACACCGACGATGACGACGCGACCATCGCCGCGCTCAAGCAGCGCTTCGACGTCGACGCCAAGCGCTCGGAGGGGGCGGTCACGTTCGGCGTCCCCCAGGGCGAGCAGTTCGTGCCCCGCCTGTTCGCCGAGCTCGGCATCCCGATCAAGGCGGTCAACGTCTCCCGTCCCACCCTGGACGACGTCTTCATGTCCTACACCGGCTCGACCATCCGCGACGCCGAGGAGGACCAGTCCAAGCACCGCAACCGGGTGATGATGCAGATGATGAGCGGAGGCAGGCGATGAGCACGACCACGGACCGGCCGGGCGCCGAAACTGCGACGGGCCCCACACCCGGCGAGATCGTCCGGGTCACCGTCCCCAAGCGCAGCGTCGGCTCCGAGCTGCGCGCGATCAAGATCGTCTGGCGCCGCGAGCTGATCCGCTACCGAAGCGATCGCCTGCGCATGGCGACCACGCTGGTCCAGCCGCTGCTGTTTCTGTTCGTGCTCGGCTCCGGCCTCCAGCGCCTGTCCAGCGCCGGCACCCACGGCGTGAGCCTCAAGACCTTCATCTACCCGGGCATCCTGTGCATCGCGGTGATGTTCACCGCGATGTTCTCCGCCGCGTCGATCGTGTGGGACCGCGAGTTCGGGTTCCTGCGCGAGATGATGGTGGCGCCGGTTCGCCGCAGCTCGATCGTCATCGGCAAGTGCCTGGGCGGCGCCTCCGTGGCCGGAATCCAGGGCGTGATCGTGATCTGCCTGGCCGGCCTGGTGGGCGTCCCCTACGCGCCGCTGATGATCCTCGGGATCTTCGTTCTGCAGCTGCTGCTGGCCTTCTCGATCACCGCGTTCGGCGTGATGATCGCCATCCGGATCAAGCAGATGCAGTCGTTCATGGGCGTCATGCAGATGATCGTCACCCCGATGTTCTTCATCTCGGGCGCCCTGTTCCCGCCGTCCGGCCTGCCCGGCTGGCTCGCCGTGCTCAACCGCCTCGATCCCCTGAGCTACGCGGTCGATCCGATGCGCCGCCTGGTCTTCAACCACCTGTCGATCTCGCCGGCGGCCCGGGCCGCCCTCGATCCGGGCATCACCTGGTGGGGCTGGCGCGTCCCGTCGCTGCTCGAGGCCGGCATGGTGGTCGTCCTCGGTCTGGCGATGCTCGGCATCGCCATCTGGCAGTTCTCGCGCACCGAGTAAGACCGCGCTTAGTTTTCACAGCAGGTTCACTCGCGCGGCCGGACGACTTGGGACGCTCCGGGCGGCATGGGATCCACCCTGGTTCTGGTGATCGTGATCGTCGCGGCGGTCTCGTTCGACTTCACGAACGGCTTTCACGACACGGCCAATGCGATGGCGACGTCGATCGCCACGGGCGCGCTCAAGCCGGTCGTCGCGGTTGTCCTTTCGGCGACGCTCAACTTCGTTGGCGCGTTCGTCTCGATCAGCGTCGCCACCACGATCGCCAAGGGAATCGTCCCGGCTTCGGCGACCGCCGGTGCTGGCGGTCTCAGCGTCGTGGAGGCGGCGTTGATCGGCGCGATGACCTGGAACCTGATCACCTGGTACTTCACGATTCCCTCGAGCTCTAGCCACGCGCTGATCGGCGGCCTGATCGGAGCGTCGATCGCGTCCGTGGGCAGCGGCGCGGTGAGCGTCCACGGGATCGTGCAGAAGGTCGTGGCTCCGGGGATCCTGGCGATCTTCGTGTGCGGCATCGTCGCCTTCCTGGCCACGAGCGCCGCCTACCGGCTGATCCGCCGCCTGGGCCAGGAGGAGGCCAGAGCCGGTTACCGATACGGCCAGATCGGGTCGGCATCGCTCGTCTCGCTGGCCCACGGGACCAACGACGCCCAGAAGACGATGGGCGTGGTCGCGCTCGCCTTGATCTCCACCGGCCACCTCAGCGCGACCCACTTCACCGTGCCGATCTGGGTCAAGCTCATCTGCGCGACCGCGATGGCCCTCGGCACCGCCAGCGGCGGCTGGCGCATCATCAACACGATGGGCAACCGGATCACCACGGTCGAGTCGCCGCAGGGCTTCGCGGCCGAGTCAGCCAGCGCGGCGACGATCCTGGCCTCTTCGTATTACGGCTATCCCCTGTCGACGACGCAGGTCGTCTCGGGGGGGGTCATGGGCGCCGGCCTGGGCAAGCGGGGCGGAGTCGTGCACTGGCCGGTGGTCGGACAGATGGTCCTGGCCTGGGTGATCACGCTGCCCGCGGCCGGACTGGTCGGCGCCGCGGCTTGGAACATCGCGAACGTCTTCGGCAAGCACAGTCAGGTGGGCGCGGTGGTGATCGCGCTGCTCGCGGCCGCGATGGCGCTCGGGCTGTGGACCCTCTCCAAGCGCAACCGGGTCACGGCACGGGACCTCGACCGCACGGGCGTCACGCCGGAGCAGGAGGCGGAGGGAGCCTTCGCCGCGAGGCCGGCCGCCGCCTGATGTTCGTCCTCGCCACGCCGATCGTCGACTGGAGCGCGATGTGGAAGATCTTCGCGGTGACTCTGGCCGCGGGGGCCGGCGTCGTGGTCGCGTTCGGGTTTCTCTTGCTCGGCCTCAAGCTCGCGAACGGCTCGCGGGCCAACGGCTCGCGGGCCAGCGGATCACGACTGGGCGGCTACACGTTGGCCGGGGTGTGCGGAGCGCTCTGCCTCGGGGTGATCGTGGTCGGCGTCTACGCGATGACCAAGAAACCGAAATCGAAGCCCACCGCCAAGCCGAAGGCCGCCGCGCTGATTGTTCCCGCCCCGGATCCGCATGTCTGATCCGACCGGGCGCTGGGTCAACCGGGAGCAGTGGCAGTGCCCGAGGTGCCTTTGGGTCAACCCCTCGGACCGTGAGCGCTGCCAGAAATGCAGTGGCAGCGTCCGCCCGCACCCCGACGAGCCGATCCGACCGTGGGACGCCCTCGATGTCGTCGGGCGCGAGGAAACCAAGGCTCCGCGCGACTGATCGTAGTGTTGAGGCGCTGGGACGCCCCTGCATGGCCGTCCCAGCGCCTCCCGCCCAGCCCCAGGGAACTAAGAGTTATGCGGCTGCCGGTGCGGGCGCCTCCACGCGCCGCGGCAGCAAGGTCTCGCGCGCGATCACCAGCCGCTGGATCTGTGCGGTGCCCTCGTAGAGCTGGAGGATCTTGGCGTCGCGCATCAGCTTCTCGACCTTGTACTCCTTGATGAAACCGTACCCGCCGTAGACCTGAACCGCGTCAGTTGTCACTTCCATCGCGGAGTCGGCGGCGAAGCGCTTGGCGTGCGAGGACTCGAGCGTGTTGCGCTTGCCCTGATCGAGCAGGACCGCCGAATGCCACGTGGCCAGGCGCGACAGATGAACCTTGGTCGACATGTCGGCGATGATGAATTGGATCGCCTGGTGCATGGCGATCGGGACGCCGAACTGGACGCGCTGCTTGGAGTACTCGATGGCGAACTCCATCGCCGCGCGGGCCACGCCGGTGGCCATCGCGGCCACGCCCGGGCGGGTGCGGTCGAGCGTCATCATCGCGATCTTGAAGCCCTTGTTCTCCTCGCCGACGAGGTGATCGGCCGGGATCTCCACGTCGTTGAAGACCACGGTGGCGGTGTTCGAGGCCCGCTGGCCCATCTTGTCCTCGTGCTTGTCGACGATCACACCGGCGTCGCGGGGGACGAGGAAGCAGGAGATGCCGCGATGGCCGGCCTCCTTGTCGGTCTTGGCGTAGACCGTGTACCAGTTGGCGTACTCGCCGTTGGTGATGAAGCACTTGGAGCCGTTGATCACCCACTTGTCGCCCTTGCGCACGGCGGTCGTCTTCATGCCGGAGACGTCTGACCCGGCGTCGGGCTCGGTCAGGCAGAACGAGGCCAGCAGCGGCGCCTCGGCCAGGCGACCGAGATACTCCTTCTTGAGCTCCTCGGAGGCGGCCAGGATGATCGGCGCCGTGGCCAAGCCGTTGCAGGTCAGCGAGGTGCTGATGCCCGAGCAGCCCCAGGCCAGCTCCTCCTCGATCAGGCAGCCCTCGAGATAGCCGAGCCCCGCGCCGCCGTACTCCTCCGGGAAGTGGTTGTTCATCAGCCCGAGCTCCCAGGCCTTCTCGACCAGCGCCTGCGGCCAGGTCCCGTCCCGGTCGTACTCCCAGGCAACGGGCCGGATCTCCTTCTCGGCGAAGTCGTGCGCCATCTCGCGCATGCTCCGCTGCTCGTCGGTGAGCGTGAAATCAACCACTTGGGTTCTCCTTGGCGAAGTAGATTGACTAGTCAGTCAATGCTCTAATGCTACCCAATCAACGGTCGTTACCAACCTCCTCTCGCACATCCCGCCCGCGCGGATAGGCGGATGTCTGATCGGGGCCGCCTTCGGCGGCGTCCGTGGGGCCGGGCGACCCCGTCCGGTCAGTACCGAGGCCACGGGGCGGGTGCGCCACACTTACGGCGTGCACTCGTCGTTCAACATCGTCATCTGGGTCGTGTGCATCCTGGCCGTGATCATCGCCTTCGGGGCGCTGATCGCCAGCCGCAAGACCTGGGAGGACTACGGCAAGGGCCGCTTCGTGATGGACCACGAAACGCCCCGGAATGCCGGCGTGACCGAGCGCGACGACGAGATCCGCCAGCTCCTGGAGGCGCGCAACGAGCGCCGGGCCCGCCGCGGCGAGGCGGCCATCGATGTCGACGAGGAGCTCGCCCGCCTGACCGCGCCGGCCGTCGATCCGGCGCTGCGCGAGGAGATCCGCCAGCTCGTGGTGGCCCGCAACCACCGCCGGGTGCGCGCCGGCAAGCCGCCGCTCGACGTCGAGGCCGAGATCGAGCGGGAGATCACGGCCCTCGGCGGGCTGTGAGCGCCGGGGGCTCAGCGGGCTCTGACCACCATGCGCTCAGCGGGCTCTAACCGCTAGGCTCCCGCGCCATGGCAGACCCCCGCCGCTTCGAGCTCGACGAGCTGCTGAACCGCCCCGGCACATACTTCAACCCGCAGACCGAGGTGCTGGTCATCGTTGACGACTCGCCCGAGCTCGACGCCGAGATCTTCAACATGGAGGAGTTCGAGGGCGCCGACTGGGTCCTGATCTCGGACGAGGTTCCGGTCGAGGAGGATCGCCGCGACGAGCTCCTGCAGACGTTCCAGACCCATCACGCGCCGGAGGGTGCCGGCGCGGACCCCGACGAAGAGCCCGAGGAGTACGAGGAGGAGCAGGAGGAGCTCGGGCGCGAGTGACCTAGCCGCCGCTGCCGAGCAGCGACGCGGTTAGCCCCCGCTGCCGAGCAGCGACGCGCACTTCTGCATCTTGGCCACGTCGCCGTTCGCCTGCTGGATGCACTGGCTGTACTTGGTGACGTTGGACGAGGAGCCGTTGGTGCTTGACCCCCCGGTGCTCGCGCCGCCGCTCGAACCGGCGCTCCCGCTCGAACCAGCGCCGCTCGAGCCAGTGCCGCCGAGCACGCCGGAGGCCGCGCCCTGCAGCCCCTGGATGAACCCGCTGACCTTGCTCTGGAACTCGCTGTAGGGCCGGACCGCCGTCGGCGCGGTGATCGTCTGCGGCTGGTTGAGCTCGGAGTACTGCATGGTCAGCCCGATGTCGGCCGACTTGACCCCGCCGGTCTGACTCGACAGGCTGCCGGTGACCGGCAGCGTCAAGGCGATGGTCAGGCGTCGGATCGTCTTATCGCTGGTTCCTGTCCACACGTCGAAGCTCGGGTTGCGGATCGCCGCGGCGATCTTCTGCCGGGTGGTCGCTGAGAGACCAGACTTCAGCCGCGACGCGCCGGCCACGTTGCTGACCGAGGATGCCTTCTCGAGGAACGTGTTGAGGTCATTCAGCAGCGACGGCACGTTGACCCCGGCGTGGATGTGGTCGGTCTGGGCGCCGCCGACCGTCTCGACGCCGACGGTGCTCGGATGGGTCAGCCACTGCAGCGGGCGGATCCCCAGCTTGGCCAGGGCTCCCGAGTTCTGGCTGCTCCCGCCGGCGCCCGAGGCCAGCTGCGCGAAGCTCGACTCGAGCCTCTGGAAGGTCGCCTGGGGCATCTGGTAGCTCACGCCCTGGAGCGTGACGTAGCCGCTCGTGCCGGTGGACAGGATGCCCAGCGACACGCTCCGGCCCAGGGCGCTCGCGCTGACGGTGAAGTTCGATTCCGGGAGCTTGCCCGAGCCGAGGGTCTGGAACGGGCCCCCGAAGCTCAGCGTGATCGGGCCGCTGAACGTGCTCGACCCGGACGGGTCGATGGTCAGCGTCAGGTTGAGCACCCCGCTGGTGACCTTGTGGGTGCCGGTAAAGGTCTGACTGAGCAGCGTGCTTGGGCTGCCGGACGGTGAGCTGTTGCTGCTCCCGCAGGCGGCGAGGGCGAGGCTCGCCAGCGCGACCATGACCACGCCCGTGAATGCGGTTCTCCGATGATGCATCGCGTCCCTTTCCGACTGTGCCCCTCGCGGCGAATGTAGCAGCCGGTCCTTGGCGACGCGCCGGTCTAGACTCGCCCGATCATGGCCCCCCGGACCATCCTCTACACGGGCAAGGGCGGCGTCGGCAAGACGTCGGTGGCGGCGTGCACCGCGCGGGCCTGCGCCGCATCGGGACTGCGCACACTCGTGCTTTCGACCGACCCGGCGCACAGCCTCTCGGAGTCGCTCGGCGCCTCGCTGGGTCCCGAGCCGAGCGCCGTGTCAGACCGGCTGTGGGGCCAGGAGGTCAACGCCCAGGACGAGATGGAGCGCCACTGGTCGGGCGTGCAGGAGTGGCTCGGCGAGGTGTTCGTCGAGCGCGGACTCGACCACATCTCGGCCCAGGAGCTGACCGTCCCGCCCGGCATGGACGAGCTGTTCTCGCTGCTGCGGCTGCAGGCGGCGCACGAGTCGCCGGAGTGGGACGCGATCGTCGTCGACTGCGCCCCCACCGGCGAGACCCTGCGCCTGCTGTCGTTCCCGGACGTCGCGCGCTGGTGGATCGAGAAGGTGTTTCCGCTCGAGCGACAGCTGCTCGCCGCGGCCCGGCCCCTTGCCCGCTCGCTCCTCGACATCCAGCTGCCCGGCTCTGCTGTGTTCGCCGACGTCCAGCGCCTCTCCAAGAACCTGATCGCGATGAACGAGATCCTCCGTGACCGCGAGCGCTGCACGGTCCGCCTGGTCATGAACCCGGACAAGATGGTCATCGGCGAGGCCATGCGGACGTTCACCTACCTGAACCTGTACGGCTATCTGACCGACGCGGTGATCGTCAACCGGGTGTTCCCCTCGGAGGTCGGGGACTACTTCGCAGGCTGGCGCCGCGTGCAGGAGGAGCATCTCTCGCTCGTCCGATCCGCCTTCGCCCCGGTCCCCGTGCTCTGTGCGCCCTTCTTCGACTCCGAGGTGCTCGGCGGCGAGATGCTCGACCGCTTGGCTTCGGAGCTGTTCGGCGGGCCCGACGGCGTCGACCCGGCCGCGGTCCTCCACGACCGCCTGACCCAGGAGCTCAGCGTGTCCGAGGACGGTGCTCGGCTGCGGTTGATGTTGCCGTTCGCCGAGAAGGGCGACATCTCGCTGAAGAAAATCGGGCTCGAGCTGATCGTCGGCGTGGATGGGCAGCGGCGCACGATCATCCTGCCCTCGGCGCTGGCCGCCTTCCAGCCCAGCGCCGCCACGTTCGAGGACGGGGCGCTCGAGGTCAGCTTCCGCGGAGCCCGCGATGCCAAGCCCGTCTGAGTCAGCCGGGCCCGGCGAGCCCCGCCCACCCGCACCCCCTCCCCCCGGTTCGGCTGAGGAGGCACTGCGCCGGCTCGAGCAACGCCTCGACCGCGCCTCCGAGGCAGCCGAGCGACTGATGGCCCAGGCCGCCGAGGCCGCCGCCGGCGCAGTCCCGGGCGCCGCCGAGAACCCCGGAGGTGCCGGTAACCCTGATGCCGCGGGCAAGCCCTCCGCCAAACCCCCGCCGGCCGGCTGGCAGGTCCCGGACGATGGCCGCGCCGGCATCCCTGACATCGACCCGTTCGTGGCGCTCGTCCAGGCCCTGCGCGAGCTCGTTCCACCCGATCTCCAGCGGCGGCTCATCGGCGCGCTGCGCGAGCTGCTCCTCGCCCTGCGCGCCTTGATCGACTGGTATCTGGAGCGCCTCGAGCGCCGGCGCGAGCAGGCCGTCGAGGTCCAGGACATTCCCATCCTCTAGAGGGGGAACCCCTCCCGCCGCCGCTCCTGGGCCCCTTACAATCGGACCATGAGCGAGGGGCCCACCGCCGCCGGTGCCGCGCATCGCTTGGGCTCGGGGACGACTCGGCTCGTGCGGGCCTGGCGGGCCCTGCCCCACGAGTCCCGGCTGGCCGCGTTCGCCTCGGGCGCCCTGTTCGTGACGCTGTTCCTGCCCTGGTATCAGGTGACGCTGATCGCCCGGGCCAAGACCTCCGCCCTCCAGTCAGCCAGCGCCACGATCACCGGTTGGGGTGCCTTCTCGTTCGTCGAAGCCGCCGTTCTGCTCGTCGCCGCCGGCGTGATCACGCTGCTCTTCCAGCGCGCCGAGGGACGTGCCTTCCATCTGCCGGGTGGCGACGGCGGCGTCATCACGGCCGCCGGCGTGTGGACCTGCGTGCTGATCGTCTGGCGCATCTTCGACAAGCAGGGCGCGACCACCAACGGACCGTCGGCCACGACCTCCGGCATCGAATGGGGCATCTTCTTCGCCCTCGCCGCCGCGGCTTTCCTCGCCTACAGCGGCTCGCGGATCCGCGCCGCCCACCGGCCCGAGCCACCGCTGCCGGGCACGAATGAGCCGCCGGCAGGGTCGAGCGCGGCAGCCACCACGGTGCGCATGCGTCGGGCGGCGCCCGCCGGACCGGAGCGCCTACGGCCCTCCGCCGCGAGGGCCCCCGCCGCGAGGGCCCCTGCCGCGCCGGCCCCCGCCCGGCCCGAGCGCCCACGGCCCCCGGAGGCACCGCCGGCTGACCCCGCGCCCGGCCGGCCCCGCCGGCGGGCCACCGCGGCCGAGCTGTTCGAGCGCGTCGTCCCCGACGATCCGCCGACCATGCCCTTCGGCCGGGCCAAGCGCTCGGACGCCGACATCACGATCCGCAGGTCGGTCCCGAAGCCGCCCGCCGACGAGCAGCTGACGATCCCGTTCGCCGGCAGGGAGGACGACACCGCCGTGCTCGGCGAGGACGCCACGCTGCGGCTCGGCGACGACGACACCCGCCGCCTCGATCGCTAGCCCCGGCCGGCGGCCCGGAGCCGGGCCAGCGTTCCGGCGATCGTGGCGATGACCATCCACGCGCGCTTCTGCACGTGCTCGCCGGTGAAGCGCAGCATCTCGAGGCCGGCCGCCCGCACGGCGAGGTCCTTGTCGTGGTCTCGCCCGAAGGCACCCGGCCCGCGATGGAAGCTGTAGCCGTCGAGCTCGACCACCAGCCGTTCGCGCGGCCACAAGAAGTCGAGCTCGAACCGGCCGAACTCGACGTTCGTCTCCGGCGTGGGCAGGCCCGCCTCGCGGATCAACCGGAGCAGGCGCTTCTCGGGCTTCGAGCGGCTGACCGCGGCGCTCGTCGGGTCGGCCAGGATCGCCGCCAGGCGCGCCGATCCCCGGCAGGGTCGATTGCGCGCGAGCACGTCGGACAGCTCCCGCGGTGTGAACAGCCGGCCCGCGAGCCCCTGGTCGATCGCGCGCGTGAGCTCGTACGTCGATCCGGTGGCGGCGATCTCGAGCACTGCCCGCGCCGGCGAGCTGACCCACAGTCCTTTGTGGCGACGGAGCTCCCGCCGGTCGATCTCCTTGATCTCGTGCACCCGTATCCCGTCCCGCGGACGGCAACGGCGGCCCACCACGGAAACCTCGACCGGATCCGGCAGCTTCGGTCCGAGGCCCCAGATCGCCGCGGCCGTCCAGTTGCTGAGGAACGTGTGCTCGCCGCACGAGATCAGCGCGGCCTGCTCTCGGGCCAGCGGCGGCAGAATCCCGCAGCCGAACGAGTACACCCCCCGGAACACCAGGTGCATGCGACCGGTCAGCACCCGCCACTCGATCGCCCGCCTGGTGACCCCGCGGGCATACGCCTGCTCCGCGCCCACGATCGTGCGCTGGCTCGCCGCGATCCGCCCGATCACCCGGTCGGCGCCGTCCCCGCTCACCGTACTAACCGCACATTCGCCGCGCCCGGGTGGTCGAGTTCGCGGTTGACCCCGCTATACGTGGCGGAGCGGGAACTCGTCTCCCGGGCGGGGCCGAGTTGCACGTTAGCCACGTTGGGATCAAGCGGCACAGGCCCAGTGTGGACCCGCCACCGACCCCCGACCCCGACTTGTTACAGAGCGACGCCTATATTTGGACGGACTCGATGCAGACCGAAGCAGGCATGCCACAAAGTCCGCAGGACCTGGCCGAGGGCCTGCGCAGCGTCGGCTACCTGCCCAGCCCGTCGACCGGCCTGGTCTCCTTCCTGGCCACCAAGCTGGGCAAGCCGGTTCTAGTCGAGGGTCCGGCCGGCGTGGGCAAGACCGAGCTGGCCAAGGCGCTGGCCGCCCACCTGGGCCGCACCCTGGTGCGCCTCCAGTGCTACGAGGGCCTCGACGAGGCCAAGGCGCTCTATGAGTGGAACTACCGCAAGCAGCTGCTGCGCATCCAGACCGAGTCGAACACCGCCGGCTGGCAGGACGTGCAGGAGGACATCTTCGGCGAGGAGTTCCTCCTCCCCCGGCCGCTGCTCACGGCGATCGCCAGCCCCCAGCCCGTGGTCCTGCTGATCGACGAGATCGACAAGACCGACCAGGAGTTCGAGGCGATGCTGCTCGAGCTCCTGAGCGACTTCCAGATCAGCATCCCCGAGCTCGGGCGGATCGAGGCCACGACCCGGCCGATCGTCCTGCTCACCTCCAACAACACGCGCGAGCTCACCGAGGCGCTCAAGCGCCGCTGCCTGTACCTGTGGCTCGACTATCCCGACCTCGAGCACGAGCTCGCGATCGTCCGCCTCCACGCCCCCGAGCTCGACGAAACGGTGGCGCGCAAACTGACCGAGGTCATCCACCAGGTTCGCCAGCTCGACCTCAAGAAGCCGCCCAGCATCGCCGAGTCGATCGATTGGGCCCGCACGCTGCTCCTGCTCGGCGCCAGCGACATCGACCATGACACGTTCACCCAGACCATGAGCGTGATCGTCAAGCACCGCACCGACCTGGACACGGTGGCGGCCCGGGTCGGCGTCGCGCTCCAGCAGGCCGATGCCGCCGCCTGACCGCGGAGCGAGCCCGGGAGCGGGGAAGGCGATCTACGGGGGCATCCCGGACCATCCGCCGGGGGCTCTGGACGGACAGCTCCTCGCCTTCGCCGAGGATCTGAGGAGCGAGGGCGTCGCCATCGGCACTTCGGAGATCCTCGACTCCTTCCAGGCGCTGACCCATGTCCACTGGACCGAGCAGCAGGACTTCAAGGAGGCGCTCGCCGCCACCCTGGCCAAGTCAAACGACGATCGCCGCATCTTCGAGCTGGTCTTCGACCGCTTCTTCTTCCGCGCCACCGAGGCCCAGGCCGCGCGCCGGAACATCACCGAGTCCCCGGGTTCGAACGGCCCCAGCAACAACGACATCAACCTCGACACGCTGCGCCAGCAGATCGCCGCCGCCCTCAGAGACGGCTCGGACGACGCGCTCAGAGACCTGGCCCGCCTGGCCATCGCCGCCTTCGGTCGCGGCGAGGGCTCCGGTGTCCTCGGCGTCGACGTGCAGCGCATCAGACGCGCGCTGGGTCTCAGGACGGAGCCCCAGCCTGACCTCCCCGAGGACGACCCGAGACATCACGGACTGCCCCGAGACCAACTCCGGAAGTTCGAGCAGCATCTCAGACGCGAGCTCGAGCGAAACCTGATCGAGCGCACGGCGAGCCTCCCCCCGAAGCGCCCGCTCAACGAGCTCGAGCGCGCCCTCCCCACCGGCCCGATCCAGGACCTGGCCGCCGTGCACAAGGTGGTCGCCCAGCTGAAGCGGCGCCTCGCCACCCAGGGCCACGAGCTGAAGGGGCACACCCGGCACGCCCACGTCGACTTCCGCAGGACCATGCGCGCCTCGCTGCAGACCGGGGGCGTCCCGATCGCTCTGAAGTACCGGCCGAAGCGACCCCGACGACCCGAGATCTTCGTCCTGTGCGACGTCTCGACCTCGGTAACCAGCGCATCGACCTTCTTCCTGTCCGTACTCCACGCTCTCCACGACGCCTTCCGCAAGCTCCGCTCTTTCGTCTTCATCGAACGCATCTCGGAGGTGACCGCGGTCCTCGAAAGAGAGCGCGATTTCCGCGCGGCATCCGAAGCGATCTCCAAAGACGCCGGCGTCGCCGACATCTCCGGCTACACCGACTACGGGCGGGTGTGGCTCGAGTTCCTGGCCCTGATCGAGGACGAGCTCCATCCCCGCGCCACCGTGATCGTGCTTGGCGACGCCCGCACCAACGGCCGCCCGCCCCGAGACGACGTGTTCGCCGCGATCACCGCCAAGGCCGGCCGGACGTTCTGGCTGAACCCCGAGCCGCGCCTGTACTGGAACTACGGCGACAGCGTGATCTCAGCCTACGAGAAGCACTGCACGGCGTTCGAGTGCTGGCGCACCGATCAGCTCGAGGATTTCGTGAAGGCGCTGACCCGGCCCGAGCCGGCCTGAGCCCGGCCCGAGGCCGCCCGAGGCCTGCCGGGGTCTGACCAACCGCTAGGACACCGGCTCGGACGGCGCCGGCGTCGCGACGGCCTCCAGGTACAGGTTCTGCAACCCGGCCGCCTCGGTTTCCCGGGCCTCGACCAGCGACAGGCCGCTGCCATCGAACAGGCCGTCGGCCTCCCACCGAGAGGGATCCAGCGACACCGCGTAGGGGTTGATCTTCTCGTCCTCGCCCGGCGCCGCGTCGCCAAGATTGACCGCTGCGCGGCTGAACGCGAGCACGGCGAACGCCTCCATCAACTCTGCCGTCGAGGCCAGCCGGGCCCGGACGCCGTCGTCGTCGAATCCACCGGCCATGTCGACGTGGCGCTGGAACATGCCCGGGAAGTCCTGCGTGGGCACGATCGCGCGCCGCCACTCGCGATCTTCCAGAGCGTTCCACTCGCGGTACATCGCCTCGAGTCGCCGGGTGATCGCCCAGATTCGCTCCAGGTCCGGCCGCACCGAGGCCATGAACTCCAGATCCGCGTACTTGTCGTGGAAGAACAGCAGGCACTCGGTGCCCCAGTACAGGATGTTGTTGGCGCAGATCTTGACCGTCATGACCATCGCGTTCTGCCAGAACTCGTACTGCCCCTCGTACTGAGTCAAGTTGACGCGGTACGTGTTCAGGTACAGATCATCGAACGCCCGCGCGCGCTCACTCACGTCCTCGCCATCCAGATACCGGCAGATCAGGTCGGTCGACAGCGTGTTCGAGATCGCGATGAAGTCAGAGCCAGGCGAGTAGAACGGGTCCAGGAACGCCCCCGCCTCACCGACCAGGGACCAACGCCCAGAACCGTCGAAGCATTGCTTGCACCCGTACGAGAAGTCGGACACCTTGAGGAAGTCTTCGACCTGGTCGATCCGCCCGTCCAGTGACTCACCGAGCTGCGGCTCGTGCCGGCGGATCCAGTCCAGCGCGCCGTCCAGCGTCTTCATCTCCTCGTAGGGATGGAAGCGAGGGTCGGCCACGATCCCGATCGAGATCGGTCCCGAGGACAGCGGGATCATCCATACCCAGTAGCCCTGACCGCACAGGTGGTTGGTCGAGTACTGGCGCAGCCCGCGCTCGGACATCCGCGAAAAGAACTCCTCATCATCCGAATCGGCCCACGACTCGATATCCAATCCCCCGTCGAGCCGGAACCAGGCCGAGTTCACGACATGGCCGTTCTCTTCCAACAAGTCCAGCTTGCGCTTCAGCAGGAAGGACCGGCCCGCGGCGTCGACCACCCACCTCGCGCGCACCTCACGATCCTCACCTTGATAAGTCACCCGGATCACGTGCGGGTCCCCGATCGAAACGTCCTGCACGCGGCAGTCACCGAACCGGTCGACTCCGACCTCCAGAGCGCGGTCGCCCAGGTAGTTCTCGAACCGGCCCCGGTCGAGCTGGTAGCTCGGCTCGGGAAGCGGCTTGTTGATCCCCCGCTCGATCCGCTCGGCAATCGAGGTATTGCCGGCCGCGGGGAACCACCAGCGCAGCCCGAACTTGTGCAGCTCATCCCTGTCCATGTGCTCGCGCGCGCCGACCACGTCGGCGAAGTAGTGGGCCGAGACCTCGACCGTCGACTCGCCGACCTTGAACGCCGCCTCGGGCGCCAGGCCCTTGCGCTTCTCGGCGATGAAGATGCTCGTCTCCGGACGGGCCTGCTTGAGCTGAATCCCCAGAGTCAACCCCGCCAGGCCGCCGCCCAGGATCGCCACGTCGTAGCTGTCTGCCGGCTGCCTATCCCCCATGTTGTCTCCTTTGTCCATCGCGGAAGTTCGTTGCTTTCAGGAGTGACTGTCAGGCCTGCGCGGCCACCACCGCGCCGCGCTTCTCGAGGTCCATCTCCTCGATACCCGGCAACGCCTCCAGCGCCTGGGCCAGCGTGATCCCATCGTCCGAATACAGCCCGTCCGCCTCCCAGCGCTCCGGGTGCAGGCTGATCGCCAGCGGGTTGATGCCCCGGTTCTCATCCGGCGGATCGGGCAGATTCCGCGCCGCCCGGTGGAATATCCACACCGCCAGCGCCTTCAGGTACTCGACGTTCTTGCGCGAGTTCTCGAATACCTCGTCATCCGAGGCCGGATGCGCCATGTCGGCCTGCGCCTGGATGTAGGGCGCAAGCGTCTTGGGCAGCACCGACACGCCCTCGAATGGCGTGTTCTCGATCGCGTTCCAGTCGCGGAAGAGCTCCTGCATCCGGGGGAGCATCTCGATCGCGGGCCGGAGCACCTCCCCCAATCGCCGGATGTCCTCGGGCTTGCGCATCTTCCCGTGACACCAGGCATTGCCGATCCCGGAGAAGTAGGTAGAACTATCGAACACGAACTTCGCCACCATCACCTGCGGGTTACCGAACAGCTGGAAGTTGTCGCGGTACAGATGCGCTGTCGTGTTGAACAGCGCGAGGTAGAAGTCGTTGTAGAAATCCGCCAGCTCGGTCACGTCCTCGCCGTCGAGCTCACGCTCGATCAGCTCGCAGCTGAACGTGTTGGAGAACGCGATGAAGTCAGACCCCGGCGAGTACAGCGCGTCCAGGAACGCCCCGGCTTCTCCGACCAGCGTCCAGCGATCGGCACCGGAGAAGAAGCGCGTCGATCCGTACGAGTAGTCCTGGACGCGCAGGAAGTCGAGCACGTCCGCGCGGCGGTCCTCGAGCGCGGCGTGCAGCTGCGGCTCGTTGCGCTTCATCCAGTCCATCCACGCGTCGAAGCTCGAGATCTCCTCCCACGGGTGAAAGCGCGGGTCCGCGCATACCCCGATCGAGATCGGCCCCGACTCCAGCTGGATCAGCCACAGCCAGTAACCGGGCTGGATCAGGTGCGAGGTCGAGTGGATGCGCAGGCCCTTCTCGGGCATCCGGCCGAGCCACTCCTCGTCGTCGGTCCAATCCTCGAAGTCCAGGCCGCCGGCCAGCCGTATCCACGCCGCGTTGCAGTGATGGCCGGTGTCGACGCCCTCGCCCACGCCGAGCTTGCGGCGCATGATGTTGGCGCGACCGGAGGCGTCCACGACCCAGCGCGCGGTGGCGATGCACTCCTCGCCCTCCTGCGACATGAGGATCGTGTGGGTGTCGGATCCGAGCGACACGTCCTGCACCCGCCAACCGCGGAACGCGTCGGCGCCCGCCTTGCGCGCCCGCCGGAACAGCTCGTTCTCGAACCGCCCGCGGTCGATCTGATGGGTGAACGCGTCGAGATGCCCGGGGGTGCAGAACTCGACCCGCTTGGTGATGTCGGAGTTGTCGCCCGCCGGCATGAAGAAGCGCAGCCCGAGCTTGCGCTGCTGGTATCGCTCGAGGTGATCGCGCATGCCGATCATCTCGCGGTAGTAGTAGGCGCCGATCTCGACGCTCGACTCGCCGACCTTGAACGCCGCCTCGGGCGCCGGCTCGGTCCGCTTGTCGGTGACCAGCACCCGGGTCTCCGGACGCTCGCGCTTGAGCTGGATCGCGATGGTCAGTCCGGCCAGTCCGCCGCCGAGGATCGCCACGTCGTAGTGGCCGGTCGGTGCGTCGATCGCCTTCAGTTCGAGCATCGACGCCGAACGGTCGTCTGCCATCAGCCCCTCCTCGGTTCGTCGGGGTCACACCGACCGAGACGCCGACGATTCGTCGGCGCCACCGAGCCCCGGTTACAACCCCCAATTCGGTCCACGTCCAAGGAGGACTATGACGGAACCGAAACCCCGCTGCAACTCGTCCGCGCTCGTTCACCGAGCGTTCATGGGCCTCGCTCTAGAAGAGTTGGTTCTCGCCACCGAAAACGGCGGAGACCGAACCGTCGGTGAAGATCTGACGGATCGTGTCGGCCAGCAGCGAAGCGCACGACAGGACGACGACCTTCTCGGGCGCGCCCTCGCGCAGCGGGATCGTGTCGGTGACCACCACCTGCTCGAACGGCGAGGAGGCAAGCCGCTCGTAGGCCGGACCCGAGAACACCGGGTGCGTGCAGGCGGCGAACACCCGCCGGGCGCCCTCGTCGAGCACGGTCTGGCCGGCTGCGGTCAGGGTGCCGGCGGTGTCGATGATGTCGTCGAGGATCACCGCGGTCTTCCCGCGCACATCGCCGATCACGTAGCCGACCTCGGCCACCTGTTGGGCCGGGCGCTCCTTGGTCATCAGGGCCAGGTCGGCCCCGACCATCTCGGCGAACTTGTGGTTGAGCTTCACCCGGCCGACGTCGGGAGCGACCACCACGAGGTCGTCGAGCTCAAGCTCACGGAAGTAGTCGGCGATCAGCAGGAGCGCGGTCATGTGATCGACCGGCTTACGGAAGAAGCCCTGGACCTGGCCGGCGTGCAGGTCGAGCGTGAGTATGCGATCGATGCCCGCGGTCTCGAGCAGCTGGGCGACCAGCCGGGCGGTGATCGGCTCGCGCAGGGCTGACTTCTTGTCCTGGCGCGAGTAGCCGTACCAGGGCATCACCGCGATCACCCGGTGGGCCGAGGCGCCGACCGCGGCGTCGACCATCACGAGCAGCTCCATCATCGCGTCGTTGGCGCTGACCCCGGTCTCCGGGTTGGCGCAGGTCGGTTGCACGATGAACACGTCGGCGCCGCGCACCGATTCATCGAACCGGCAGTACACCTCGCCGGCCGAGAACGTCTTCAGCGTGATGTGGCCGAGCTCGATTCCGAGCCTACGCGCGATCGCCGCGGCAAGCTCGGGATTGGCCCGCCCGGCGAACAGCATGAGCTTCTTGCCGGTGACGATCGGCAGAGATCCGGATGCGCCCCGTGCGTCGCTGGCTTCCATTTCGGGCGTGAGTCTATACACGGCCCGAGCGGCCCCTGTGACCTTTTCCCGCGCCTTGACGAGGCCGCCGCGCGCCCCATACGCTGGCAGGCGACCATGGCCCGTGACACGAACCTCGCCGGGATCCGCCTGTTCGAAGGGCTCAGCGACGCTGAGCTGGACACGGTCGCCGGGCACATGCGTCCGCGCCAGTTCGCGCCCGGCGAGCAGCTGTGCGCGGCGGGGGATCCGAGCGATCGCATCTGGCTGATCACCGGCGGGCTGGTCATCTGGAGCGCCGGCACCACGGCCGGCGGCGGGGAGATCGAGTTGCGCATGCGCAAGGGCGACGTGATCGGCGCCCAGGACGCGATCACCGGCACCGAGCGCACCGCCACGGTGTCGGCGAGCACGATCACCGACACGCTCGAGCTCGACGCCGCCGACCTGCTCACGCTGGCCGGGCGCTTCCCTCGCATCCTCATCAACGTGATCCATACCCAGCGCGAGCGCCTGTTCCGGGCCAGCGCGCGCAGCGCCGCCCTGTTCAGCGCGAGTGTCCGCTCGAGCTCCAACCGGGGCGAGGAGATCGGGTTGATCGCCGGGCCGTCGCTGAAGGGAGTGATCCCGGGGCTCATCGCCGCCGCGCGCATGGCCAGCGCCCAGCCGGTCACCGTGGCCGACCGCTCGCTGTCGTTCGCCGGCGCGCTCACCGCGTCCGATGAGCTGGCCACCGAGAACGCCACCGTGCTCATCCCCTCGGAGTTCGATCCCGACACGGTCGCCGTGCTGCTCGACGAGGCCGATCGGGTCGTCGCCCTGGTCGGCAACGCCGAGGAGGCCAACCGGCTGGGGAACGTGGCCGCCGCGTCGAAGGGCCGGCGACTCGAGATCATCCTGGTCTCCGACGAGGCGCGCCAGGCCAGCCAGATGTGGCACCCGAGCGCGCTCAGGCTGGTCGTGCGTGAGTGCGCGCGCCAGCCGGACTTCGCGCTGGCCGACGCCGACGTGGCATGGATCGCCCGCCACCTCACCCGAACCAAGCTCGGGCTGGCCCTGGGCGCCGGCGGCGCCAAGGGCTACGCCCACGTCGGCGTCCTGCATGCGCTCGAGGCAGCGGGCTACACCGTGGACTACGTCGGCGGCTCGAGCATCGGCGGTTTCGTGGCCAGCCAGCTTGCCCTGGGCCATGGCGCCGGCGAGATCGACGCCCGCTTCCGCGAAGCGTTCAGCGCCGAGAACACCGCCCAGCTGTTCAAGTCGCCGCTGGTCGGCTCGGCCGGGCTGGAGACGCTCACCGGCCTGCTCAAGGAGGCGACCAAGGGCGCGTTCTTCTCGCACACGCAGGTCCCGCTGGTGATCATGGCCGTCGATCTGACCGCGCGCGCGCCCGTGGCCCAGCGCCGCGGGCCGATCTGGGAGGCGCTGCTCGCCGCGCTGTCGGTGGCGGGGGTGTTTCCCACCCAGGAGCGCGACGGTCACCGGCTGATCGACGCGATCGCGCTCGTCCCGGTCCCCACCGCAGCGGTGATCGAGGACGGCGCCGACATCGTGGTGTCGGTCAACCTGCTCGGGACCGAAACGCTCGAACGCTGGCCCGGCGTGCCCGACGAGCCCGAGGCCGAGCCGGCCAAGCCGCGGCGCCGCGGGCCGCTTGACACCATCCTCGAGGCGATGGACCTGAGCCAGCTCGACACCAGCGCTCGTCACGCCGCGCTCGGCGACGTCGTGATCACTCCCCGCTTCGGGCCGGCCGAATGGCGCGACTTCCATCTCGCCGATCGGTTCCTGCAGGCCGGCCGGATCGCCGCGAATGAGCAACTGCCGGCGCTCAAGGCGCTCAGCCGGCCGGTCGACCTCGTGGCCGCGCGCCGCGAGGCCAGCCTGGTCTGAGCATTCGTTCACAAAATTTTCTTTCTCCGCGCGCGGCTCAGGACTAGAGTCGCGGACGACTATGCGAGGACGCAGCGCTGCTGCGCCCGAGCGGGCACCAATTCATTGGGGGTTGTTTCATGACCGGACCGGGGCAGTCCGTGCGCGCGAGTCGACTCGTGCGACGGATCCTCCTACTTCTCGCCGCCGTCGTGCTCGCGGCCGTGCCGGCTACGGCGCAGGCCAAGGCGGGCGGCAAGCACCATCACGCCGTCCGCCACTGGTTCCACGGTAATCGCGGCGGCGATCTCTACACCACCACCAACAATCCGAGCGGGAACGCGGTGATCGTCTTTCACCGCAACCGCGACGGCACGCTCACCCAGGGTCCCACCGTACCGACCGGCGGTACCGGCATCGCCGCGCAGCCGCCGTTCACCTTCCCGATCGTCGACTCCTCCGGATCGATGGCCCTGGCCGGCGATGGCCGCCTGCTGTTCGTGGTCAACGACGGCGACAACACGATCACCTCGTTCCAGGCCGACGGCGATCACCTGAGGCGCGCGGATCGGGTCAGCTCGGGTGGGGTTCTGCCGATCAGCCTGACCACGCACGGCCATCTGCTCTATGTGGTCAACGAGCAGAGCAGCACCGTCGAAGGGTTCTATTTCTCCGACGACGGTCGTCTGTGGCCGATCCCGGGGTCGGAGACGCTGATCTCGCCTCTGTTCCCGTCCGGTCCGGCGCCGCCCAACGCCGGCGGGGTCGCCGCCCAGATCGGCTTCAGCCCGGACGGGCACCAGCTGGTGGTGACCGAGCGCGGCGTGCCGAGCACGGTCGGGGCGATCGACACGTTCGCGGTGAACCGGGACGGGTCGCTGACCCTCGAGCAGGCCGACCGGACCGCCAGCGTCGACCCGAACCCGTTCGGGTTCGCGTTCACGCGCTCGGGGACGCTGCTGGTCTCGAACGTCGGCCAGGTGAACGGCACGTACGCCTACCCGGCGGGCAGCCTGCCCATTCCGGAGATCCTGGATCCGACTGAGTTCACCGGGTCGGCCTCGTCCTACACCCTCTCGAGCACCGGGACGCTGACGCCGGTCAGCACCGAGGTCACGAGCGGGGGACGCGGGGCCTGCTGGCTCGTCCTGTCCAAGGACGGCAGCTTCGCGTTCGTGACCAACACGCTCTCGACGGCGCCGAGCCTGGGGCCGCCCAACGGCATCGGCACCGGCGCCGGTGGACTGACCACCTATCGGGTCGGGTCCGGTGGCACGTTGACGCGGCTCGGGCAGACCGATCTCGGCCCGGGGAGCCCCACCGACGAGGAAGTCAGCCCTGACGGCAGGTTCCTCTACGTGAGCGTTCCGAACGTGCCGCCGCCGCCGGCGACCAGTCATATCGACGTGTTCGCGATCAACGGCGATGGCAGCCTCACCCCGATCACGCAGGGAGCCACGCTCCCGGAGCTGATCTCGGGGCTCGCAGTCAACTAGCCACATGCACCGGGCGGCGCGCTCGCTTTCCGCGGGCGCGCCGCCACGGCGCGCGCGGCCCCAGACTCCCGTCAACTGCAAGCGCGGTATCACCGCGTTCCCAGGATCTTCACAGCGCTCAATCCATGCTGTAGGGTTGCGCCGCTTATTGGGCGCATAGGCCGGGCGCTAACACTCTTATCGGAGGGCTATATGGGACGGAATGCCGTGAGGATCGCGCGGCTGATGGGGTTGTTGCTGGTCGCTGTTGCGTTGCTCGCACCATGGGCGGCTGACGCCGCCAAGCAGGGCGCCGGAAAGAAGTCGGGCGTACCGCATCGGTTCTATACCCAGACCAACAACCCGGCGGGCAACACCGTGCTCGTCTATAACCGGGCCGCGAACGGCACGATCTCGCTGCTCGGGAACGTGGCAACCGGCGGAAAGGGACAGCCGACGCCCCCGGGGACACCGACGTTCGGTCTGCCGGTCGTCGACTCCCAGGGCTCGGTCGACCTGACGCCCGACGGGAAGTTGCTGTTCGTGGTCAACGCGGGTGACAACACGGTCACCTCGTTCGAGGCCACGGCCAGTGGCCTGAAGAAGGTGGATCGCGTGTCGACGCACGGGAAGCTGCCGGTCAGCCTGGCCACGAGCGGCCACCTGCTCTACGTGCTCAACGGGTTGAGCTACAGCATTTACGGCTGGCACTTCTCGAGCACGGGCAAGCTGACGCCGATCGCCGGCTCTGACCGCAAGCTCAAGGCGGTCACGCCGAAGGGCAAGAAGGACAAGAACGGCGCGCCGGCGGGCATCGGGTTCTCGGCCAACGGCGACGTGCTGGCCGTCACCCAGCGAGCGCTTCCGCGCAAGTACGGCGAGATCGACACGTTCGTGATCGCGCGTGACGGCTCGGCCGGACCGGCGCGGGCAACCGCCACGCCGGGGATCGACAACCCGTTCGGGTTCTCGGCGGTCGGCCGCTACTTCCTGATCAGCAACGCCGGCCAGGTGAATACGGCGAACGGCGCCATGCCCCAGGTTGGGGACTTCACGCAGTTCACCGGTACCGCGGCCACCTACAAGGTGTCGAACACGGGCAAGCTCACGCTCGTCAGCAACGTGAAGACGGGCGGGCGCGCAGCCTGCTGGCTGATCGTGACCAAGAACGGCCGCCGGGCGTTCGTGACCAACACGCTCGGCTCGACGGCACCGACCGGCGGCGTGGGTGCGGTATCCAGCCTGTCGGTGGCCGGCAACGGCAAGATGACGCTCAGCCACCAAGCCAGTACGGCGCCCGGCTTCCCGGCCGACATGGCGCTCAGCAACGACGACAAGTACCTGTACGTGATCGACCCGAGCTCGGCGCTGTCGGCCCCGCCGCCGGCCGGTCTGGGGATCGATAGCCAGATCGACGTGTACCGGGTTGGGTCCGGCGGAAGCCTGACCGAGATCCAGGCGACGCCGGCGACGCTGCCGCCCGGCATCTCGGGAGCGGGCGCGTTCTAGGCGCTCACGCCGAAACGGCAGACGCATGAACTCTCGGGGGCCGCGGTGTACGCCGCGGCCCCCGAGCTGTTCATCGCCTGTTTACGGTCCAGGGGTTGCCACGGGGGACCGGTTCTCGTTAAAGTCGCGCTTCAGGGGCAGAGGCCGCGCTCGCGCTGGCCAAAGCCGGACCGTAATCAAGGGGGACACATACACGTGGCTTTGCTAAGCGGGAGCCACCACGGGCAGGATCGGCAGCTGGGCGAGGCCGGCCACGGGACGCGCGTCAAGGTGTGCGGGATCGTCGATCCCGCCGAGCTCGGCGTGCTGGCCGGCGAGCGCGTCGACTTCGTGGGCCTGTGGTGGGGTGTCCCGGGCGGCCCCCACGATCTCGAGCGCGATCGGTGGCGGGCACTTGCCGCCGACGGCGCGGCCAGGCAGCTGACACCGGTGCTGGTGACGTTCGCCAAGGATGCGGACGAGCTTCGAACCACGCTCGACGGTACTCCCGTGCAGTGGATCCAGCTCCACGGCTATCCCACCCCCGGCACGGTTCGCAAGGTCAAGGCGATTAGCGACGACGTGCGCGTGATCAAGGTCCTCCACGTGCGCGGCGCGGAGTGCGTGGAGGCGTCGCTGATCGGCTCCTATGAGAAGGCGGGCGTCGACGTCTTCCTGTTCGACGTGGTCACCGAGGACGGCCGGGTGGGCAGCACCGGGCAGGCGCTCGATCCGAGCGTCGTGGCCCCGCTGCTCGGGCGGTTGTCGCGGCCGTTCCTACTCGCCGGCGGAATCTCCGAAGCCAACCGCGCAGACTATGCGGCGCTCGCCGCGCACCCCCTGTTCCTGGGAATCGACGTCGACACGAACGCGCGCGAGGGAAGCGGCGGCGCGATCTCGCCCGACCGGGTGCGAGCGATCACGCGCACCTGGAGGGACACTCCCGATGCCTAGCCCGTTCATCGACGCGCTGCTCGCCGGGCGCCTGCCGATCATCATGGAGGTCAAGCGCTCCGACGGCGAGGGTGCCGAGCTGATGGGCGAGCGCACGATCGAGGAGATCGTCGGCCAGTACGTGGAGGTCGGCGCGCCCTGCATCTCGGTGGTCACCGGGCGATGGTTCGGCGGCAGCGACGCGATGCTCGAAGAAGTGGCCGGGCTGACCGAGAAGCCGCTGCTCAAGAAGGACTTCATCACGCGCGAGAAGCAGATCGTGGCGGCCAGGGAGATGGGCGCGTCGGCGGTCCTGCTGACCGCGAAGATCCTCCCCGCCAAGACCTTCCAGCATCTGATCGAACTTGCGCTCGAGCACGGCGTGACCCCGTTCGTCGAGGTCGTGGACCGGGCCGAGCTCGACACCGTGATCCACCCGGAGGACTGCATCATCGCGGTCAACAACAAGGACATCAACACGCGCGAGCGCGAGCCGGGCGACATCGACACGAGTCGCTCGCTGCTCGAGGCCACGGTCGCCGCCGGCACCCCGTGCCCGGTGAGCGCCAGCGCGATCCTCGATCCGCAAATCGCCGCCGAGCTCATCGATGCCGGGTTCAAGGGGCTGTTGATCGGGACCGGCCTGCTGCGGGCCAACAGCATTGCCGGCTGGGTGCAGGACTTCGAACGCCACCGCGCCGAGTTGCGCGCGCCGGTCACCCCGGGAGCGTCGTCATGAGCCAGACCGCGATCCGGTCGCTGGCCGACCACTTCGCCGAGCAGGTCCGGCGCCAGCCGGACGCACCCGCGCTCATCTGGGACGGCGCCCCCGTCTCTTATCGCGAGCTGCAGCAGCTGGCTGGTTCGTCCTTCGCCGAGCTACAGGACGCCAGGCTCCGCGAAGACCGGCCGGTCGGCATCCGGGCCAAGAAGTCGCCCGAGGCGATCGGGCTGATCCTGGCCTGTCTCCGCGCCGGCCGGTCGTTCCTGCTGCCGTCGGTCGAGCTCGCGCCCGAGACGTTGGCGCAGCTGTTTGCTCAGGCTGGCACCAGCCAGGTTCTCTCCCCGCATGGACCGCGCAGCGAGAGCGCGGCCAGCCTGCGCGCGCTGGTCGATGACGCGCGCGCCGCACCCGATGCTGCAGGGATCGAGTGGCCGCCGGTCGGCGGCGGCGAGGACGTGACATTCATGCTCACGACGTCGGGCTCCACCGGGCTGCCCAAGATCGTCCCGCTGACCGCGAGCGGCGTCGACGCGTTCACCGACTGGGCGGCCGAGCAGTTCGAGATCGAAGCGGGCACCGTGGTGGCGAACTACGCGCCGCTCAACTTCGACCTGTGCCTGCTCGACATCTGGACCACGCTCAAGCACGGCGGCACCGTCGCCATGGTCGACCAGGACCGCGCGACCCAGGGGGCGTACCTGGCCGAGCTCGTCAACGACAACCGGGTCAACGTGCTCCAGGCCGTGCCGATGCTCTACCGCCTGCTGATCGACGTCCACCGGGAGGATTGGCGAACGTTCCCGAGCGTCAGGCACGTGATCAGCACCGGGGACAAGATCCCGGCCAGCTCGCTGGCCGAGCTCCCGACGCTGTTCCCGAACGCCCGCTTCTACAACCTCTACGGCTGCACCGAGACGAACGACAGCCTGATTCACGAGTTCGTCGGACTGGCCGATGGCAACGTGCCGAGCCACGTCCCGGTCGGCCAGCCGATCCCCGGCGTGATCGCCCGCCTCCAACAGGAGGACGGCACCGCGCTCGAGGGCGCCGGCACCGGCGAGTTCGTGGTCTGGACGCCGTTCCAGACCCGGGGCTACCTCAAGGCGTCGCTCAACGACGAGAAGTTCGTCACGCTCTCCGAGAACGGCGGCGACGGACGCATCTACTACAAGTCGGGCGACATCGTGCGCCGCCACGAGGACGGGACGCTCACGCTCGAGGGCCGCTCGGACTTCTACGTCAAGGTGCGGGGCGTGCGGGTTTCGACCCAGGTGGTCGAGCAGGCCATCCAGGAGCATCCGGCGGTGGTCGAGGTCGCGGTCATCGCAGTGCCCGACGAGCTGGCCGGCGCCCGCCTGCATGCGCACGTACGGCGCGAGGTCGACGCCAAGCTCAACAGCCTGATCCTGCGCCAGCACTGCGCCACACGTCTCGCGCGCACCGAGATGCCTTCGATGATCGAGATCGTCACCGAGCCCCTACCTAAAACATCAACCGGAAAGGTCGACCGCAAGGCAGTCGCGGCCGCACTAGAGAGGAGTCGTGCCAATGGATGAGACCACTCAGAAGATCAAGGCGTTCATCGTCGAGGAGTTCATGCCGGACGTCCCGGTCGAGGATCTCGATGACGACTTCGATCTGCTGACCGGCGGCGTCGTGGACAGCCTCGGGCTGCTCAAGGTCGTGGCCTGGCTGGAAGACGAGTTCGACATCGGCGTCGACGACTCCGAGCTCGGGCCCGACAGCTTCCGGACCGTCGCGGCGATCAAGGCCTACGTCGACCAGGCGCGGGAGACCGCGCATGCCGAGTGAGAGGGCATCTCAAAACGCTGACACGCGTCTGGCGACGTATCCCGTTTCGAGATGACCTCTAAGCCTCCGCCATCGGAAGCCCTGGCTGCGCTGGTAACTCAGCGCTACCCGATCTCCGAAGCGGTATGGGGTGACTTCTGGGACCGACTGGGCGACAAGAGCCTGCATCCGGGCGAAGCGCTGGCCGTGCTGTCGTCGCTCACGACACGCATGCCTGACGGCACCTCGGTCAGCACGCTCCTGCAGTCGCTAAGGGACCGCAATCCCCAGCCCGGGCCGCCGACCCGCACCACGGTGAACATCGTGGGAACCGGCGGCGGCCCGAGCACGTTCAACCTCTCGACCGCGTCCGCGTTCGTGGCCGCGGCGATGGGGGCCCGCGTGATCAAGACCGGCTCGCGCGCGTACGCCAGCCGGACCGGCTCGGTCGACCTGCTCGATCGTCTCGGCATCCGGCAGACCAGCTCCTACGAGCAGACCGAGGAGATGCTCGACACGTTCGGGATGGCCTGCGCCGGCCCGTTCGTCTACCCCAAGGAGCTGCGCATGCTGGCGCGGCAGATCCTGCCCTTCGACATGAAGACCGTGGGTCGCTTCTTCAACCTGATCGGCCCGTTCCTGGCCGCCGTGCCGGTGTCACTCCAGATCACCGGGGTGTCGGATCACAGCGTGTTGCCGACCTTCAGGTCGCTGGTCTCCGAGGATTCGAGCAAGGACTACTGGGTGGTGTGGAACGACGTCGGGGTCGATGAGCTGATGAGCGTCGTCGACTGCCACGTGTACGACAGCGTCCGGGGCGAAGAGTCCCTCGTACGCCCGAGCGAGCTCGGTCTGAGCGAGCGCCCGTTCGACGACCTGCTTCCGGTCCCCGAGCTCGATCAGACCGTCGATCACTTCCTCGCCCTGCTCGGCGGGGACGGCCCGATCGGCGCGATCGAGAGCATCAGGCTGAACGCGGCCGCGCTGGCCATCAACTGCGAAGTCGCCTCCGACTGGAGCGAGGGACTCCGGATGGCCGCCGATGCGATGAGCGCCCGCGAGCCTGCGCGGCTGATCGACCGCATGCGGGCGCACGGCAAGCAGGCGGCCGTGGTGGCATGACCGCCTCGGCGACGCGCTTTTTCGCCGACGCCCGCCCGGGGCGGCCCGGCTTGGCGCTGTTCCTGAACGCTGGCGACCCGCCGCTGGACACGTTCCGCTCGCTCGTACACATGCTTGACGAGGCTCGCGTGGACTGCCTGGAGCTGGCCATCCCGTTCCCGAACTCGGCCAGCGACGGGCCGGTCATCCGCGCCTCGGCCAGCCGCGCACTTCAGGACGGCATCGATCGCGAGGCGGTTCTCGCCTTCATCGGTCGCGTCCGCCCCGAGCTGAGCCATCTGAAGATCGCGCTGCTCGCCGACTGGAGCTACTCGATCAAGGGCACGCCGATGAAGGAGTTCCTTGAGCGCGTACAGGCGTCGGGCGCCGACGGGCTGCTCGTGCACGGGCTCCCACCTCGGCTCAAGCCCGAGTACTACGAGGCGGCGGGCACCGTCGATCTCCCGATCGTCACCACCTGCTACGCCACCTCGGAGGAGCCGGTGCTCCACGAGGCGGCCGACCACGGCTCGGCCTACATCTACCTGGTCGCCGCGTACGGCCGAAGCGGCACCGTGGGTCCGCCGGACCACAGCGCGCTCGTCCCGGTGATGGAGACGCTGCGGGCGCGCACCGAAGTGCCGATCGCGGTCGGCTTCGGCGTCAAGAACAAGAGCCACATCGACGGTCTGGGCGCGGTGGGGGCCGACGCCGCGATCGTCGGCTCGACCTGCGTGGCGCGGGTCACCGCCGCGCGCGAGGCCGGGCGCGACGTGGTCGAAGACTTCCGGGGGCTACTCGGAGAGCTGGGACAGATCCCAGCCATTTAGACAACCAACGAAGGGGCATAAATGATCATTCGGGACCTGGAGGACGTGAAGACGGTCGAATGGGGCAATGGTCTGAGCCGGCGCTTCCTGCTCGAGGCCGACGGCATGGGCTACACGCTCACCGACACGACCGTGCGCAAGGGCACCAAGACGCTGATCGAGTACTCCAACCATCTCGAGGCGTGCTACTGCATCGAGGGCCGCGGCAAGGTCATCGCGATGGACGGCACCGAGCACGAGATCTTCCCCGGCCGGATGTACGCGCTCGATGAGCACGACACCCACTGGCTGCTCGGAGGTGAGGACGAGGACCTCCGCCTGGTCTGCATGTTCACGCCGGCGCTGACCGGCGACGAAGCGCACCGCATCAGCGAGTCCGGCGTCCACCCGTCCGTGTACGGGGAAGTCGTAGGGACCTGAGAGGAGAGTCACTCGCGATGGCACTGACCGCCCCAACCGGCGAATGGACCGACGAGCAGAAATCGCTTCGTAAGTCACTGAGTCAGCACTTCGAGGCGCTCAACGCCGGTCATCTCGAGGATGACGCGGCAAACCGCTTCAACCGCGACAAGTGGCAGCTGATCCGTGACAGCGGGGTGATCCGGATCCCGTTCGCCGAGCAATGGGGCGGTCTGGGCCACGACGTGCTCACGCTGGTCTACGTACTCGAGAACCTCGGCTACGGATGCCGCGACACCGGGCTTCTGTTCGCGCTGGCCACGCAGGTCGTGAGCGCCGCGATCCCGCTCCAGAAGTTCGGATCCGACGATCTCAAGGACCGCTATCTGTCGCGGCTCATCGACGGCGAGATCATCAGTGCCCATGCGATCTCCGAGCCGAACGCCGGCTCGGACGCGACGGCGATGATCACCACCGCCACCGAGGACGGCGACGAGTACATCCTTGACGGCAAGAAGATCTGGATCACCAGCGGCCCGCTGGCCGACATCATCACCGTGTACGCCAAGACCGGCACCGCGGGCGGGGCCGCCGGCATCACCGCGTTCCTGGTCCCAACCGACACGTCCGGGTTCCACGTGGGCGAGCCGATCGAGAAGCTCGGGCTGAACACCTGCCCGTTCTGCGAGCTCGAGTTCCGCGACTGTCGCGTGCCCAAGGAGAACATGCTCGGCAAGCCCGGGGCCGGCTTCTTCATCCTCGAGCACGTCATGAATTACGAGATCCTGTGCATCTTCATGATGATGGTCGGGGAGATGGAGGAGCGCATGGAGCGCTGCATCAAGTGGGCCAAGACCCGGCAGGCCTTCGGCGCCTCGATCGGCTCCAACCAGTACGTGGCCGGCAAGATCGTCGACATGAAGATCGGCCTGGAGAACTCGCGCAAGCACCTCTACGACACCGCCCGGCGGTTCAATCGGGGACGCAGCGTGACCACCGAGATCTCGATGGCCAAGCTGATCACCAGCGAGGCCAACGTCGCCTCGGCGCTGTCGGCGATCCAGATCTTCGGCGCGCGCGGCTACACGCGCGAGTACGGGCTCGAGAAGGGCCTGCGCGACGCGATCGGTGCCCCGATCTACTCGGGCACCAACGAGACGCAGCGCGTACGCATCGCCTCAATGCTCGGGCTGTAGACCTCAGGCGACAGGCGACACGAGCGATCTCCTGCCGCCGAGCGTCTGCCGTCCCGGCCGCGCGCGTCAGCGCACGGGGCAAAGTGAGCGGGGTGCCTAACGCGCCAAAGCTCCCGCGCCCGCCGGAACCTCGGCCACATAAGCGCCTCCAAGACGCTTATGTGGCATGGACGGCGGGCGGAGGACGAGGTTTGGCGACTTCCGCACCCTCGCGACCCTCGCCGGCTTTTCCCAAGCCGCGGCGCCGTGCATCCGCCCCGTGGGAGCCGCGCACCACGACACGTGCAAACAACGCGGGTCGTCGATCCGCTTCGCCCCGTCCTCGCGGAACCCGCGGCGACGCCACGATCGGAGAGGCGACGCAGGGACGGGCGAAGGGGACGACGACCCCGCGTAAACCAACCTAGGCCTCGTGGTACAGCGCGAACTCCCACGGAGACGGCCGAACTCGGATCGCGGCGCCCTCCGGAACAAAATTGCGGTCCTTTACGGATGCAGTTCGATGGCACGTGCCGGATGCGGAGTTGCCCGCAATGGGCTACTTTTCCGCGCGACCAGGCCGAGGCGGGGGTTTGCGCCGGCCGGGGGGACATCACATACGCCGAGCCTAAAGGGGGCTTAGATGCCGGGACAGAAGGAAATGCCGCGTGGCAAGCTGGCCACGCGTCTGATCACCTTCTACGCGATCATCGCCGTGATTGGGGTCGCGGTCGTGATCTTCGTTGTCGACAAGGGCGGCAACGAGAAGGCGCAGCCGTCGATCGCCGGGAGCTACACGCTCGCCGCGGCTGATTCGTGCATCGGACCGGTGCCGAAGCCCGCTGGCGGGGTTCCGCTGCCGTCGACGGCGCCGACGCAGGTGGCGGCGGCAGGCCCGTCGTTCAATCTGCTCCAGTCCGGGCAGTTCGTGAACTTCACCAACAACCAGAACACCCTCGGCGGGCAGCTACGGCTCAGCGGGACGGCACTCGCCGGCAACAGCCATCGCCTGACCGGCACGGTGAACTGCGTGGCCGGTGGGTCGCAGAAGCTCGATGCGATCGCCACCCCGGGCGCCAAAGCCGCGATCAAGGGGACCCTCGGCGGGGCCCCATTCTCCGCCAGCTTCAGCGCCGCTCCGCCCGCTCCGGGCGCGGCCGCGCCGCGCACGCCGCCGAATATCCAGGGCACCTACGCGCTGTCGCCGGCCTCGACCTGCTTCGGCAGCTCGTTCTCGATCCACGGCACGGGGTCGTCCGCTCAGCTCTACTCGTCGAGCAGCGCGCTGCTCGGATCGGTCGCGTACTCGAGCAAGACCTCCGGCGTGTTCGGCGACGTCAAGTGCATCAAGGGCGGCACCGCGCGCCTCACCGCGTCCGCCAACGACCTCCAGCTTCAGAAGGTCACGGTGATCCCGCTCCAGGTCGCCGCGCCGGTCCCGTCGACGGCCTCGCAGGCCAAGCCGGCTCTGACCACCCCCTCCGGTCTGTCTCCCGCGGGCGAGAAGTTCACCGCGACCAAGCAGCGCGCCGACGCCAACAAGCTGATCGCGGCCATCTTCCTGGCCATCGCGATCGTGCTGATCGTCGCCCGCGTGTTCGGGGTCATCGCGGTGAAGGTCGGCCAGCCGCGCGTGATGGGGGAGGTGATCGCCGGCCTTTGCCTGGGCCCGTCGCTGCTCGGCGCGTTCTCGGCCAACCTGCAGGCGACCTTCTTCCCGAGCGACACCTTGTCCGCGCTCGGGGTGGTGGCCAACCTCGGCCTGATCTTCTACATGTTCCTGGTCGGGCTCGAGGTCGATCGAGGCTCGCTGAAGGGCAAGGTCGCCCAGGCCACGGCGATCTCGAACACCAGCGTCGCCGTGCCGATGCTGCTCGGCATCGCGGTTGCGCTCCCGCTCTACAAGCTCGTCGGGCCGGACAAGAAGTTCGTCGCGTTCGCGCTGTTCATGGGCGTGGCGATGTCGATCACGGCGTTCCCGGTGCTGGCCAGGATCCTGGCCGAGCGCCGCATGATCAAGCGCCCGCTCGGCTCGCTGGCCATCGCGTGCGCCGCGGTCGACGACGTCACCGCTTGGTTCCTGATCGCGCTCGCGGTCACGATCGCTTCGTCGGGGACGTTCGGGGACGTGGCGAAGACGATCGGCGAGGCGACTGCCTACACGCTGGTCATGGTGTTGATCGTCCGGCGCGTCGTTGCGCGCATGGCGACCGCGTTCGACGAGGTGGGACGAATGCCCGGCGCGTGGTTCGCCGCGATCGTCATCGGCGTCCTGCTCTCCGCCTACGTGACCGAGGAGATCAACATCGCGTTCATCTTCGGCGGCTTCGTGTTCGGCATGATCATGCCGCGGCACGCGCGCCTGAACGAGGAGATCACCCGCCGGATCGACGACTTCGTGGTCACCCTGCTGCTGCCGGTGTTCTTCGTCTACACCGGCCTGCGGACGAACGTCGGCCTGCTCGACCGTCCGGAGCTGTGGCTGCTCACGCTGCTGCTGATCGCGGTGGCGATCCTCGGCAAGCTCGCCGGCGCCGCGATCGCCGCCCGGGTTACCGGCTACAGCTGGAAGGAATCGTCGGTCATCGGGACGCTGATGAACACCCGGGGGCTGACCGAGCTGATCGTCCTCAACCTGGCTCTGGACGTCGGCGCGATCTCGAACACGCTGTTCGCGATGCTGGTGATCATGGCGGTCGTGACGACCCTGATGGCCGGGCCGCTGCTCAAGCTGCTCGACCCGCGCAACGAGTACGGCCGTGGCATCGAGGACGAGTTCGCCGACGCCGCGCTCGCCGCGGTCCAGGCGCACCCGGAGCTCCCGGTGCCGGAGCGCTCGATCCTGGTCGCTCCGCAAACCGACGGCGCCATCGGGCAGCTGGTGGCGCTGGCCGAGCCGCTGGCCCGGTCCGAGCCGGCCCGCGAGCTGATCATCGCGCGCCTGGTCCAGCCCCCCAGGGGCGCGGGCGCCGGCGTGCGCGGCGGCCTGCAGTCGGAGAACCTCGCGCTCGAGCGGGCATCGCGAGCGATCAACGACCTGCGCGAGCGGCTCGCCCTCGAGGGTGTCGTAGCCCGTGGCGTGGCGCTCACCTCGTCGAGCCCCGGCTCGGACCTCGCCCACATCGTCGATCACGAGCCGGTCGATCTGGTGCTCACCGACGGGCGACGTCGGCTGGTGGGTGAGGGCGTCCCGCTCGGCGAGGTCGGCGAGCTCATGGAACATGCCGTGTCCGACGTGGCCGTGCTGGTCGCCAAGGAGGGCGATCCGATCGAGCTCGGTCCCGACAAGCCGATCCTGGTTCCGTTCGGCGGCGCCGAGCACGACTGGGCCGCGCTCGAGCTTGGCTCGTGGCTGGCGTCGAACACCGGGGCGCCGCTCAGGCTCCTCGGCGCCGCGGGCCAGTCCGACGAGGGCAAGTCGGTGACGCGGCTGCTCGCTGACGCCGGGTTGCTCGTGCAGCAGGCCACCGGGATCGCCACCGAGCCGCTGGTCGTCGCCGGCGGTCGCGAAGGCATCGTGGCCGCGGCCGAGCAGGCGGGGCTGCTGGTGCTCGGCCTCTCCGAGCGGTGGCGGAAGGAGGGCCTCGGCCCGACCCGCTCGGCGATCGCCAAGGCGGCGCCGGCGCCGGTGCTGTTCGTACGCCGCGGCTCGCGGTCCGGGCTGTTCGCTCCGAAGGAGAACGTCACGCAGTTCAAGTGGTCGATGGCCGGCGGCCCCGGCATGCTGGGGCTCTCGCCGCGCTCCGTATCCGGCGCACCGGCGCCGGCCGCACCCGGCGGCGGTCCCTCGTCCGACGAGCCACCGATCTCGGTCTCCTGATCACGTCGCCGTAAGGGGGCTAACCACCGCGGCCCGGGACCGGCTGGTTCCGGGCCGTGGCGCGCTCTACGAGCGCCGGCCGTTTGCCGGCAACGGCAGCACTGCCGCCACGCGCGTGGGCCCGCCGTCGGCCGAGGCGACCCAAAGTCGGCCGCCCGCGAGCAGCGCGCGCTCGCGCATCCCGGTCAGGCCGAACCCGGCCTGCACCCCATCCGGATCGAAGCCGGCGCCGTCGTCCTCGACCGCCACCTGGACCCGGTCGGGCAGCTGGGTGACCCGCAGGCTCACCGCTCGCGCCCCGGCGTGCTTGACCGCGTTGCTCAGCGCCTCCTGCACGATCCGGTAGATCGCGGTCTCGGTGTCGCGGTCCAGCCGGCGCTCGGATTCGAGCTCGACATCGAGCTCGACCGCGAAGCCTCCGATCGCCGCCTGGCGCTTGGCCAGCGACTCGATCGCCGGCCCCAGCCCCAGGTCGTCGAGTGCAGCCGGGCGCAGCTCGGCGATCAGGTCGCGCAGCTTTCGCATCTCCTCGGCGAGGTGCGCGTCGGCCGCCTCGGCGGCGCGGCGCAACGCGCCGGGATCGCCCCGGGCCATGCCGCCCGAAAGCACCATGCGTGCACCGGTCAGCCCCTGCAGGGTTTCGTCGTGCAGCTCGCGAGCCCAGCGCGCTCGGGCCTGATCGGCGGCCTCGACGCTCAGTCGCAACCGCGCCGCCGCCACCGAGCGCGCGGTCGCCACCGCGGTGGCCGCACTGGCCGCCACCGACATCAGGAGCTGCTCGTCCTCCTCGGCGAACGCGCGCTCACCCTCGCCGTTGATGCCGGCCAGCACCCCGAGTGGCTCGCCGCGGAAGACCAGCGGCACCAGGATCGCCGCCCGGGCGTCGGGCGCGAGCTGCGAAAGCTGCGCCCGGTCGACCTCGGGACCCACCCGCCGGGGACGCCCGGTCAACAGCACCTGACCGGCCAGCGAGCCGTTCAATGGCAATCGAGGCTGCGAGTCCGAGCGCATGGCGCTGCCGCTGACCGCGGCCAGCTCGTCCCCCTCCGGCAGGTACATGACCAGCGTGCGCGCGGCGACGATCTCGCGGCCCTGGGCCAGGATCAGCGAGAGCACCCGGTCGAGCTCGGTCTCGCCGCCCACCGCCCGAGCGATCTCCGCGAACGCCTCGAGCCGCTCGACGCTCCGGGCCAGTCCCCGGTTGCTCGCCTCGAGCTGGTCGGCGTACAGGGCCAGATCGCGCTGGGCGTCCTGTCGGACCGCCATGTCGCCCCGCAGCCGCTCGGAGAAGCGGCCGACCACCAGGCCGGTGATCACGAAAGCGGCGCCGCGCGCGATGTAGCCGAGCGGGTGGACGTTGACGTTGTCGATCACGCTCCAGGCGGGCACCAGGGCTTCGGCGACGGCGGCAGCGAGCAGCCCGGCCCGGGTCCCGAACTCGATGGCCAGCACCGCGATCGGGACGATGTAGAAGTTGGCCAGCAGCGCATCGGGGTCGCTGATCACCACTCGGGCGGCGAACGTTGCCGCGAACAGCAGCGCGGCGCCCGCGACAATCAGAACCCGCTTGGTGGCCGACGAAGGCGGCGGAGCGCTGGCCCGGAGGCGCTCGATGACCCGGCGCTGGGCGGCCTCGAGCTCGATCTGCCGCGCCCGCGCGGCGCCCGCGCTGATCGGTGGTTCGTCGGCTCGCGTCCCCGCGCTCATCGATGGATCACCCCGTGCTCGAGCGCGTAACGCACGAGCTCGGGTCGCCCGGTCAGCCCGAGCTTGGCCTGCAGGTTCGCGCGATGGGTCTCGACCGTGCGGGGGCTGATGTACATGCGGGCGGCGATCTCGCTGTTGGTATGCCCGAGCGCCACCAGTCGCAACACCTCGAGCTCGCGCTCGGTGAGCGCGGCGTCTGAGTCGCTGGTCAGCGCCCATCCGCCGATCGCCGGATCCAGGTAGCGCCCGCCCCTGGCCACCGTGCGGATGGCTCGCACGAGATCTCCTCGGGAGGCCTCCTTGAGTACGTAGCCGGCGGCCCCCGCATTCCAGGCGGGGGCGACGAAGGCGGGGTCGTCCTCCATGGTGAGGATCACCACGCGGGTCCCCGGCGAGGCCGAGCGCAGCTCGAACAACGCGCTCAGGCTGAGATCCCGCCCCATGTGGAGATCGAGCAGCACCACCGCGGGCGTGCACTCGCGCAGCAGTGCGGCGGTCTGCGCGATGTCGCTCGACTCGCCGATCACCGCGAGTCCCTCCTCGGCCTCGAGCAGCAGCCGCAGCCCCTGTCGCACCACCGCGTGGTCGTCGGCGATCACGATCGTGATGGGGTCGGCGGCCACGTCAGTGCGCCCTGGCGAGATAGGTCTGGCCGGCGCTCGGCGCCGCTGGCGCGCTCGCCGCGGCCGCTGGCGCGCTCGCCACGGCCGGCGCGCTCGCCGCGGCCGGCGCGCTCGTCGCGCCGGCCGAACCGACCGCAGCCATCGCCCAGATGATCCCTCGTCGTCCTTGTCCCACGTTCGGTCCCTGCCGGGACGGTAAAGCGCGTCCAGGCCGCTCGTCAACTCCGGGGTTGTCGGGCGTCCGATCAGCGCGTAGACTGGCTTCACGTTTGACGCTGCCTGCGGGCCGCGCTGACGGGGGCGAATTTGGGGCCAATCCGCGAGGGGATGGATACATGAAAGGGACGCGGCTACTCGGGAGCAACCGGAACCTGAAGGTGCTGCTTCTCGCGCTGGTGGCGATCGTGGCGACGGGGATGGCGCTCGGCGGGTATGCCGCGCGGGCGCTGCGCACGTTGGATCTGAACACGGTGGACGCCAGATTTTCGGTCCGCGGCAACGAAAAGCCGCCGTCCAACATCGTGGTGGTCGGCATTGACGACGCGAGCATCGCGACGATCAACAAGCAGTGGCCCTTCCCACGTGCGATCGAGGCCAAGGTGCTTGATCGCATCGGTGCCGGTCGTCCTGCTGCGGTGGCCTTCGACATCGCGTTCGCCGATCCCAGCTCGCTCGGCCAGAAGGACGACGTGGCTCTCCTGAATGCGCTCGGAGGCAACAACGTCAACGGTCGCGTCGTGCTGTCGTTCCAGGAGACCGACTCCAATGGTGACGTCCGCCTGATCGGCCAAGCGCAGACGCAGAAGGCGTTGCGCCAGGCCGGCGTCGAGCCAGGCATCACGCTGTTCCCGTTCGATCCGGGCAACTACATCCGGCGAACGTCCTACTCGATCGACAAGCTCGTGACCTTCCCGGTGGCCACCGCCGAAACGGCCACGGGCAAGCGCGTGCGTCCGTTTGCGGGGACGAAGTGGATCGACTATGTCGGCGGCACCGGCACCATCCGCACGGTCTCGTTCGCCGACGTCTACACGGGCAACATCGCGCCGAGCTTCTTCGCCCACAAGATCGTCGTGATCGGTCCAACCGGGAGCGACCTGCAGGATCTCCACCCGACGCCAACCGACGCGGAAATGCCCGGTGCCGAGGTCCAGGCCAACGCGATCAACACCGTCCTGCGCGGCTTCCCGCTCTCGGCCACGCCGGGCTGGGTCAACGTGGTGCTGATCGTGCTCTTCGGGGTTGCCGTCCCGCTGGCCGCCCTGCGCGTGCGCCCGATCGTGTCGATCGGGATCGCCGTGGCCATCGGGATCGTCTTCGCGATCGTCGCGCAGCTGCTGTTCAACGGCGGCACGATCGTGTCGTTCGTCTACCCGCTGCTGGCGCTGATCCTGAGCGGAATCGGCTCGCTCGCCGTGGGCCTGGTCACCGAGGCGTTCGAGCGGATCCGCACCGTCGACCTGTTCGCCCGCTTCGTCCCGGAGAACGTCGTCGACGAGGTGCTCAAGAGCGCCGACGGCCTGCGCCTGGGGGGCATCCAGCGCGAGGGCACGGTCATGTTCACCGACCTGCGCGGGTTCACCTCGTTCTCCGAGAAGCTCACGCCGGCTCAGGTGATCGACGTCCTCAACCACTACCTGAGCGAGATGTCCGACGCCATCCTCGACAACGGCGGCACGCTCGTGGCCTACATGGGCGACGGGATCTTCGCCGTGTTCGGCGCGCCCTTGGCCATGAACGATCACGCCGACCGGGCCCTGCGGACGGCGCGGGAGATGCTCGAGGTGCGCCTGCCGCGCTTCAACGAGTGGATCAGCTCGCAGGGTCTCGGCGACGGGTTCCGCATGGGCATCGGACTGAACAGCGGCAACGTGATGTCCGGTCACGTCGGCTCCGAGCGCCGCGTCGAGTACGCCGCGGTCGGCGACACCACCAACACCGCCTCGCGCATCGAATCGATGACCAAGGGGACGCCCCATCAGCTGCTGCTCTCGGACTCCACCAAGCAGGCGCTCCTCGCGCCGGCCGACGATCTGGTCTTCGTCGACGAGGTCGAGATCCGCGGCCGGGTGGCGCGGATGAAGCTGTGGGGCCTCGACGAGGGCCCGGCGCCGGCCGCGGCTCAAGCCGAGGCCGCCCAGACGCCGGCCTGAGTCAACCCACCGGTTTTTGTTCGCCATACGTACGTTTGTCGAGCCTGCTCACGGCCGGTAACGCATCCGCGGCCGCGGCCGAAAACTTCCTCAGCATGGAGAGCTCGCTCGACAGAATCCCCCAGGAGCCGAGCCCCGCCGCGTTCGCGGTCACGCACCGGGTCCTCGATGATCGGGTCTGCGTGGTGACCGTCGAGGGAGACCTGGATCTGGCCGCCGCTCCCCAGCTCAAGTGGACGCTGGTCGAGCTGCTGGAGAAGGGCTATGCCCAGTACGTGATCGACCTGTCGCAGCTCACCTACATGGACTCGATGGGGCTCGGCGTGCTCGTCGGCTTCCGCAAGCGCGTCGAGGGCAGCGCCCAGCTCGCCCTGGCCTGCATGCCCGCCACCCAGCGCAAGCTGCTCGAGATGACCGGGCTCGACGCCTGCTTCGACAGCTTCGGCACGCTCGATGAGGCGCTCAGCACGAACGGCGCGGGCTCCCTGCCCCTGTGCACCGACGCCGCGATGGCACTCGGCCTGGCCGCCACCGCGATGCCGTTCGCCGCCTCCCGTCGCGCCGAGGCGCTGCGCTGGCTGCGCATCCTGCGCCTGCACGGCGAGGCCGCGCGCGTGCTGTGCGCGCTCGGCGTGGGCGAGGCGCCGCTGGGCGAGGCCGGCCACGCCGAGGCGGTCGAGTCGCACGGCACCGACACCGAGCGCGACGATCGCGACCCGGTCGGCGCGGTCTCCGAGCTCGCCGCCCGCCTGGCCCGCAAGCGCGAGGCCGCGAGCGTCGGCACCGGCGACATCCTGCTCGCCGCGATGCGCTTCTACGGCCCCGACTTCGATCGCGTGCTCGCCGCCCACGGCACCGACCGCGACGAGGTCATCGCGCGGCTCGCCGCCTGAGGCGACCGCCCGGCGCTACGCCGGCGGCGGCCCGGTGGGGATCTGGAACACGCCGGATGGACTCGGCGCGCGCCTCAGCTCCTCGGGGATCTCGATCACCGCGGCCGAGAACTTGCGCGCCAGCGGCGGCGTTCCGCCTGTGGCCAGCTCGGGCGTGAACGGCTGCACCGGCAGCGGCAGATACTCCGGGGCGACCGACCAGTCGGTCGAGCGGAACTCGCCGGCGTTCTCGACCCAGCTCAGCGACAGCAGCGGCAGGATCACCACCTTGGTCCAGATCGCGATCACCCAGGTGATCCAGTACACGAGCACCGGCACCAGATGCGAGCTGAAGTGGATGCCCTTGAGCACGTTGGCGGCCAGGTAGACCAGGATGAACTCGCCCACCGCCAGCGTGAAGGTCAGCCACGGCGGCTGCCAGCGGATGATGAACGGGTAGAACGCGGTGTCGAGCGCGACGCCGATCACGAAGTACAGCCCGATCAGCACGATGTAGCTTGGGTTGCCGGTGATCAGCGAGACGATCGTCCAGATGATCGCCGGGATGATGAGGATCGCCCAGCGGGTCTGTACGCGGCCTAGAACGGTCGGACACATGGTGCTCTCCCCTTACGCGAGCTGCTGGGTCGGGGCCACGGTGCGAAGCGCGGTGGCGACATCGCGCCCCATCGAGAACTGCAACGCCATCCGCGAGCCGAACGGTCGCTTGCGCAGCTTCTCGGCCCGCGCGCAGTCGGCGACAAAGCGACGGGAGATGAACTTGAGCCCGGCAATCGTGTCGCCGTGCGGGATCACGTTGTTGGCGATCAGCCCGTTACAGCACAGTCGCGACTCGGGCCGGTCCAGTCCCGGCACGCCGCAGTTGGTCTGCAACCGGATCTTCCCGTTGACCACGGGGATGTTGTAGAACTCGACCAGCCGGCGCATCAGCGGAAGGGTCAGCACCGACTTGTTGAATCCGGTGCCCGCGACGACGCCGGTCACGTCCAGCCAGCCCGGATCCTCGCCGTGATCGCTCTTGACGTGGACGCGCAGCCCGGCTCGCCCCGGCTCGATCTTGTCGATCTCGCCGATCAGGGCATCGAAGCGCCCCTCGTCCTGCCCGGTCTTGATCCGCGCGTGCCACTCCCGGCGCTCGGGACGGGTGCCGCGCAGCACCTCCCCGAGGAACTCGATCCGCTGCTCGAACGGCAGCTGCGTGTAGGCGTCGATCCCGATCGACTCGAACAGGCAGCGCGGGACGTTCAGGTCCTGGGTCTCGGGCTGAGGATTGCGCGTCAGCGCCAGGCACGAACCGCCGGCGTCGATGATGTTCGCCCACTCGTTAACCGAGGCGATCCCGGCGCCGAGCACGATGTAGCGCGCTCCCGCCGCATACTCCTTGGGCTCGTAGGCCTGCACGATCCGGTCGGCCAGCGCCGGATCCTTGCGCGCCTTGGCCAGCACCGGCGGGAACGACAGCGGGCCATGGCCGGGCGACAGCATCACGTGCTTGGCGCGCCCGATGAAGTTGGCCTGCTCGTCGTACATCACGAAGTGCGGCGTCGGCTGGGTCTGTCGCTGCAGCCACCCGACCCGCGTCGGGACGCGCACGTCGTTCCATCCGATCCGCCTCGCGACCACCGCGGCCTCGGTCAAGATCTCGGGAACCCCGGGGTTGTACTTGCGCCGCGTCGTACGCCACAGCGGCTTCAGCGACTTGTGCGACCAGGCGTCGAGCTGCGCGAACGTCGGCCAGTCCGGGCCGAGGAAGTGCGACTCGGACTCCGAGCGCAGCACCGTCTGGCCCAGGTTGTACGCGAACTGCTGGTAGGTACCGACTGGGTTGTCACTTGGGCCGAAGACCGTGATCTGGTCGTTTGTGAAGCCCAGATAGTGGGCCGTCACATGTACAAGTAGCGATCCGAAGCCGTCGCCCACCACGGCAATTACGGAGTCGCGAGGAGCGCTGGCTGTCATGGCCCGGCACCCTATCCGGAAAGCCGCGAGCCTTTCAAGAGCCGCGCCCGGCTGTTTCGAGCGCGTTCATCAACCACGCTTGACTCGCGTTGCGCGCAGCCCTTATTCTCCGCGCCGGTGGCGGGCGAGATCAATCTGGAAGTCATCGAGGGGCCGGACGCGGGCAAGCAGCTGATCGTCGATCGCCCGATCGTCATCGGCCGCGACCCGAACGCCGATCTCGTCCTCGCCGACGGCGAGGTCTCCGGACAGCACGCCCGCATCACGCCGTCGCCCGACGGCAGCGCGACGGTCGAGGATCTCGAGTCGACCAACGGCACGTTCGTCAACCACAACGAGCTGATGGGCCCGGCCCACCTCGAGGCCGGCGACGAGCTCCTGGTCGGAGTGAGCGTGATCCAGTTCCGCACCGCCGACGACTTCCGCGCGCGCGGCTCGGGCGTGATCCAGCTTCCACCCGGACTGGCGATGGCCGAGCGCACCCCGACCTACGTGAATCCCGAGGTCGCCAAGGTCGAGCAGACCGCGCAACCGGCTTCCGCGTCCGCGGGTCACCCCACGGTCGATCGCTACCTCGACGTTCGGGTACGCCGGCGCGCGCAACTCGCGCCGCTCGCGTTCCTCGTGCTCATCTGCATCGCGCTGGTTCTCTACTTCTCCTTGAAGTAGTTCGCGTCGGCAGCAGGGCCGGCGGTAACGCTGCAAGCGAGGCTGCGGCGCCCGTTCGGCGTCCCTCGCGCCCGGTCACGATTGGACCCTCGCACACCTTCGCCGGCGCCCGGGACGCTGAACCGGCGTGCAGCCGAAGCTTAGGTGTGCTGAGAGAAGTAGATGACGAGCGCGATGGCGACGATGACCACCGTGCCGAACGACAGCGCCACCGGCAGCCACGACCGGGAGGCCAGGCCCTTCTGACGACGCTGCGCGGGCGGATGGAACGGCGCCAGGGGCTGGGTCGGCTGCGCCTGAGTCGCCGGCGGACCGGTGATCGGCGCTGAGGAGGGCGACGCTGAGGACGGGGGCGCCGTCGCGGGCGGCGCGGCCGCGCTCGCCGCGGCCTGTGGGCTTCCGACCGCGCTGTTCGCACCTACCGCCGGGCTCACGCGCGTCACATTTCGCGCCGCCGCATCCCCCAGCTCACGTCCCGATTCCGATGATCCCACCGGCAGCACCCCCTCTACGACCAGCACGGTCGTGCCGATCTTGATCTCCGCGCCACCGCCGAGCAGAGTCGGCTCGGCGATCCGATTGCCATCGACGAAAGTTCCGTTGGTAGACCCCAGGTCTTCCACCTGGAGCCGGTTGGCGAACCGCCTAACAACCGCGTGCCGACGGGACAGCTCGAGGTCGTCGAGGTCCAGGTCGGCGTCCTCGCGACCGATGACGATCTCCTCCTCGATGTCCACCGTCCGTCCAGCGGCGGGCCCACTCACTACACGCAGCCGTGCCATAGCGCCCGGCAGACTACCGTGGGCGAACTGCGCCTGCAAGCAATCCGGCGCCCGCTCAGAGCGACAACTGCGCGGTACAGTCCGCGCATGAGTCAGGCTATGGCCCGCTTCGAGGTGGTGGCCGGACGGGCGATCGGGATGTCGATCCTGCTCGACGACGAACTGCTGATCGGGCGTCATGCCGACGGTGCGGGGCGACTTGCCGACGACGACGAGATCTCGCGCTCGCACGCGCGCATCAGCCTTGACCGCAGCGGCTTCTGCGCGATCGAGGACCTCGGCTCGACCAACGGAACCTTCGTCAACGGCCTGCGCATCTCCGGTCCGCAGACGCTCTCGGTAGGCGACACGGTCGAGGTCGGCGGCACCACCCTGGTCGTGCGCGAGCTGCCGGTCCCGACCACCGAGCGCGCGCTCAAGGCGGTCCACCCGCAGCCCACCGTGGCGCCGCGCTCGGCGAGTCAGGAGACGCCCTCGATCGCGCGCGGGCCATCCGGCCGGCCCCAGCGAGGGCTGCATCCGGCCGACCGGCCGGGCGCCGATCGCCCCACTCCCCCCCCCGGCGCAGCGCCGGCCGGCGACGAGGACGAGCGCACCACGGAGCGGACGAGCCTGTCACTCACCTTGCATGTCGATCTGAGCGCGCGTGAGGCCGCGGTGGCGATCGGCGAGGGCGCGGAACCGATCCGCCTGGTGTTCGACGGCGAGGCCTGGCGCCCGGCCTCGTAACGACGCGCGGCCTCGCAAGCGCGCCCCGCCGCGTCCTGAGTCCGCGCCCGCAGCTACGCCACGACGGGCGGCTGGAGCAGCCGGTAGCCACCGCCGTGGAACAGCAGCGGCTCATGTCCGTCGGTCACCTCGAGCTCGAGCACCTCGCCGATGAAGATCAGGTGATCGCCCGCCTCATGCGTGGTGTGCAGTCGGCAGTCGAGGAAGGCGGCCGACCCTTCGAGGATCGGCGAGCCGCTGGACGCGAAGCGATGGGGCACCTCCGCGAACGCGTCCCGGCCCCGCGGCCGGTCGCGCGAGGCGAAGTAGCGCGAGAGCGGTTCCTGAGCGAGACTCAGGATGTTGACCGCGAACACGCCGTTGCGCGTGATGTGCTCGGCGCCCTCGGATGGATTGATCACGCACACGAGGATCAGCGGCGGGTCTAGCGACACCGACGAGAACGCATTCGCGGTCATGCCATAGGCGTGCTCCTCGCCGCGGGTGGTCACGACCGTGACCCCGGTGGCGAACGCCCCCACCGTCGAGCGGAACTCCTTGCCTGAGAACGTTTCCACCGTCGGCCCCCTTTCCCGAAGCTAGGCCGCGGCGCCGATGCGGTCCCGGATGATCTGATCGAAGTCCGGCGTGGTACCGAGCGACTGCGCCACCACCGAGCGGAACGTGGCGCTGTCGAGCACCAGCAGCTTGGTCGGCTTGGTCGCCCGCGCGCTGGTGCCGCGCGGCTTGTCGAACAGGATCGCCATCTCGCCGAACAGATCGCCCGGGCCAAGCGTGGCCACCGTCTCGCTCGACCCGGTCTCCTCGCGCGTCACCTCGAGCTCGCCGTCGACCACGATGAAGAACTTGTCGGCCGGACCGCCCTGGCGCGCCACCACCGTGTCGGGATCGGCGTCCACCACCTGCAGGGAGGCCGAGATCGTCTTGGCCGTCTGGGTGGGCAGGCCGCCGAACACGCTGTAGGAGCGCTCGCGATGGAACTCCGCGCCGAACACCCCGGGGGACGAGAGACTCCGGTTCTGGCGGTTGTCGATGTACTGGATCTCGGTCGGGGTGATCCGGTAGAACGCGATGCTCATCGTCGCGCCCGGCGACAGCGAAGGGAACTTCTGGCCGAACAGGTCCGCCACGCGCGCGATGTGCTCTCCGCTCAAAAGTGGCGAGCATTCGCCGGTCCCCTGGACCCCGCGCGTCTGGGTGAGGTCGTCGGTGTACTCGTCGATCGTGAACGCCACCAACGGGTTCTGCTCGATGTGGCGCGAGCTCTCCGTCGCGCTCTTTGACCAGAAGTACAGCGATGGCCCCTCGTTGACGTACAGAAACGTCGCGGCGTGTGGCGTTCCGCTCGGCGATGCGGTCGACAGCGTGAGCGTGTTCTGCGCGCTCAGGTACTCAAGAACTTCGCCCGGAATCTCCTGCTCGGTGGTCCCCATGTTCTCGATCTCCTTGTTCGATGCCTGCGGGTCGATCCTAAGGGTTTGGTAGACAAGAAGCGAGCGGGATCACTGGCCCACGAGCAGCGCCAGCAAAAACAGCGCCACGAAGTGGAACGCCTGGTCGAGGACCGCGCCGAGCGACGGGTTCGCGTTCAAATCGGCCCGCTTGACCAACCGCGCGTATTCGGTGAGCAGCCGCCCGTCATCCTGGATCAGGTGCGGGATCGCGATCAGCGCGGCCACGCCGATGACCCCCCAGTGCACGCTGTCGAACAGCCAGATCAGGCTGGGCACGAAGGCCAGCGTGTACGTGGCGATGTGCGACAGCAGCGCGCGGCGCCTCACCCCTGGGCTGGACAGTCCACCTCGCTTGTGCATGGCCTGCCAGTCGGTCTGAAGCAGATAGTCGCCGACCTCGTGCGACACGAAGAACACGACGAACACCTCGACCCAGGGCACGCCGAAGAACCTATCTCACCGGATGATGACCAAAGGCTTACGTCGAATCGCCGAGCTCACCGGCTTGCGAGCTCGTGATCGCGGGCCGGCGCGCCCAGCTCGAGTTGCTGCTCGGCGCGGATGATGTGCATGACCGCGTTGATCAGCGCCAGGTGAGTGAACGCCTGCGGAAAGTTGCCCAGATGGCGACCGGTGTCGGCATCGATCTCCTCGGCGTACAGCGCCAGTGAGCTCGCGAACGACAGCAGCCGCTCGCACAGGCCGCGCGCCCGCGCCAGCTCCCCGATCTCGACCAGCGCCGAGACCAGCCAGAACGAGCAGATCGTGAACGTGCCCTCCTCGCTGGCGAACCCATCGTCGGTCTCCCCCACCCGATAGCGCAGCACCAGCCCGTTCTCGGTGAGCTCATCGGCGATGGCCAGCACGGTGGCGCGTATGCGCGGGTCCTCAGGCGGCAGGAAGCGAACCAGCGGCATCATCAACAGAGACGCATCGAGCGCGTCGGTGTCGTAGTGCTGCACGAACGCCCCGCGCTCGTCGACGCCGTTCGCGCAGATGTCGGCGTGGATCTCGGCCGCGGCCTGCTCCCAGCGCGTAGCCATGCGCTCGTCGTTGCGGATCCGGGCCAGCCGCGCGCCGCGGTCCGCGGCGACCCAGCACATGAGCTTCGACGAGGTGAAGTGCTTGGGATCGCCCCGCACCTCCCAGATCCCGCGGTCCGGCTCGCGCCAGCGCTCGAGCGCCCGCTCCACCTGCCGCTTGATGATCGGCCATAGCCGGTCGGGCAGCTGATCGCGCGAGCGGGTGTGGAGATAGATCGAGTCGAGCACCGCGCCCCATACATCGTGTTGGTCCTGGTTGTAGGCACCGTTGCCGATCCGCACCGGGCGGGAGTTCTCGTAACCCGAGAGGTGCTCGAGCAGCTGCTCCTCGAGCTTGGACTCTCCCCCGATCCCGTACATGATCTGAAGCTGCCCCTCCTCCGCCTCGGCCATGTCTGCGACGAAGTAGAAGAAGTCGTTCGCCTCCTCCTCGAACCCGAGCGAGTAGAGCGCCCACAGCGTGAAGGTCGAGTCGCGGATCCACGTGTAGCGGTAGTCCCAGTTGCGGTCCCCTCCCGGCGCCTCGGGCAGCGACGTCGTGGACGCCGCGATCAGCGCGCCGGACGGCGCATAGGTCAACCCCTTGAGGGTCAGCGCGCTGCGCTGCAGGTAGGTGCGCCAGGGGTGATCGGGGAACGTGCCGTGCTTGAGCCACTCCTGCCAGAAGCGCTGCGTCCGGGCCAACCGCTCCGCCGCCTCCTCATAGCTCGTCGGCATCCCGTGCTCTGACCAGCCGAGCGCGGCGAACGCCACCTCGCCCTCGCGCAGCGTGGTCCGCGCCCGCGCCCGCGGCCCCTCGAACCCGAGCCGCAGATCGGTGATCAGCCGCAGTTGCAGGTCCATCCCCTCCGAGCGGGCCACCGCCTCGCCATACCCCGTCCCGGTGTACTCCCAGTCGACCGCCAGCCCGCCGTAGTCGAACGCGGGTTCGCACTCGAGCTTGATCTCGGCCGACCCCTGCACGCACTCGATCATCCTGAGCAGCACATGGTCGGCGTCGTGATCGGTCGGCGAGCGCCGATGGCTGTGCGAGCGCTCGGTGTCGTGATGCCAGGGCCCGATGCACAGCGCGTCACGGACGATCACCCAGCCCATCCGCGTCTCCCAGCTCGTCTCCAGCACCATCGTCCCCGGGATGTAGCGCCGGCCGGCCGGGACGTTGACGTCCGCCGGCGCGATCCGGAAGCCGCCGGCGTCGCGGTCGAGCACCGAGGCGAACACGCTGGGCGAGTCCATCCGAGGCAGGCACATCCACTCGACGTTGCCGTTCGGCGCGACCAGCGAGGTGGTCTCGCAGTCGGACAGGAACGCGTAATCGCCAATCGGCGGGAACGCGCTCGCCCGAATCCCGTGATCGGTCTGAGCCCCCGACATCCCGGCTGCCGATTCTGCCTGTGGGCCGCCGGACGTGTCAAGGTATTCTCGCCCGCCCATGCCGCCGCGCATTCAGATGACCTCGATCGACGTGATCGCCTCGGCGCTCGAGCCGGTGACTCCCGCGCTCGGCCGGATGAGCTCGCCCGACGGCGCGGTCACGCTGATGCTCAGCGACATCGCGGATGCCGCCGGGGCGGCCGCGGAGCTTGGGTCCGAGCGCTGGGAGCAGCTGGTGCGCGACCACCATCTGCTGGTTGAGCGCCTGGTCACGAGTCACGACGGACAGGTGATGAAGGTCCAGGACGACGGCTTCCTGGCCTCGTTCAACAGCGCCCACGCGGGGCTCCACGCCGCGGTCGAGCTTCAGCGGACGTTCATCGCCGGCCCGGCCGAGCAGCGGTCGCTGAGGATCCGGATCGGGCTGCACTCGGGATTCGTGATGGGCAATCCCGAGCAGCTCATGGGCCGGAACGTCGTGCTCGCCTCCCGGATCGCCGCCCAGGCCAAGGGCGGCGAGATCCTCGTTTCATCGAGCGCGCGCGACTACACCCAAACCGACCCCAGCTTCCGCTTCACCGAGCACGGCGAGTATCACTTCAAGGGGCTGCACGGCGAGCACGTCGTGTACTCGCTGATCTGGGATTGATCTCCCCGCCCACCATGGGCCTCGCTTCGCTCGGCGTCCCTGGGGCCGCGCGGCCCCGTCCGGTCACTGACCGCGATCAGCCGGCGTCGGCGAGCATGCGCGCGTACTCGCCGGCGGTCTGCGGCCGCTGGGCCGCGTCCTTGGCCAGCGCGACCAGCAGCGTCTGCGAGAACCGCTCCGGGATGTCGGCCCGGACGCTGCGGGGATCGGGCGGCGGGTCCTGGAGATGCGCCCACAGGATGCGCATGCCCTGGACCTCGGCGAACGGCGGCCGCCCGCACATGCACTCATACATCACGCACCCGAGGGCGTAGATGTCGGTGGCCGCGCCCACCTGCTCGCCGCGGATCTGCTCCGGCGCCATGTAGTCCATCGAGCCGAGCGCCTGGCCCGGCAGCGTGAGCAGCGAGCCCTGGGTGTCCTTGGCCAACCCGAAATCGGTGATGTAGGCGCGGCCGGTCTCGTCGAGCAGGATGTTCGCCGGCTTGACGTCGCGATGCACCATTCCCGCCGCCCAGAGGGCCTCGAGCCCGGCGGCCACGTCGGTGCATACCCGCACCGCGGTCTGGGTGTCGAGCGGGCCGTCGCGCTTGAGCTTGTCGTCGAGCGACATGCCCTCGATGAACCGCTGGGCCATGTACGGCAGTCCCTCGTGCTCGCCGGTGTCGACCACCGGCACGACGTTCGGGTGCTGGACCGTCTGGGCGATCCGCGCCTCGCGGTAGAAGCGGCGGCGGAACGTCTCGTCGCGGGCGTAGTCGTCCTTGACCAGCTTGAGGGCTACGCGCCCGCCGTCGGGGCCGGTCGCGGTATAGACCTTGCCCATGCCCCCTTCCCCGATCACGGCGTCCACGTTGTACTCGCCGATCTGGCTGCCGATGCGGGGGTCGCTCACGCTCATCGCTCACTCACGCTCTGTCTCGGATGTCCGGGTCGATCTCGGAGAGGTCCTCGACCGACTGCGGGAGAGCCATCCGGTGGGTTCCCGGCGCCCCCGATGCTGCTCTCGCGCATCCGACATTCAAGCATCGCCTTCCGATGCACCTGAGGATATGGGATTGGCTGGCTCAAATAAAGCGCGCGGGGCCTCGCGAGCCGTGTCCGGCGACGTTCCGCGGGCCCGGTAGGCGATCACCTAACCGCCTGGGTAACGGCCTGACCCGCGGGTAGAATCCTCCTGCTTTGCTACAGGAGGGCACGATCGTTTCCGGGTATCGCATCGACGGGACGCTCGGAGAGGGGGGCATGGGAGCTGTCTATCAAGCCACCCAGCTGTCCCTGAACCGGGTCGTCGCCCTCAAGCTGCTGGCCGCGAATCTGGGCGACGATCCCGGTTTCCGCGCCCGCTTCGAGCGCGAGGGGCAGGTCCAGGCCGCGCTCGATCACGATCACATCGTGGCCGTGTACGAGGCCGGGCAGAGCGAGTACGGGCTGTTCCTGGCCATGCGCCTGATCCGCGGACCCACCCTGAAGCACCTGATCCTCGACGGCGCGCTTGACCCTCGCCGCAGCGTGCGCATCCTCGCCCAGGTCGCCAATGCCCTGGACGCCGCGCATCGCGCGGGGTTGATCCATCGCGACATCAAGCCCCAGAACATCCTGATCGGCGAGCGCGACCACGCCTATCTGGCCGACTTCGGGCTGATCAAGGCTCCCGACGAGGCGCGCCTGACCGGGACGGGACAGTTCATCGGCACGATCGACTACGTCGCTCCCGAGCAGATCCAGGGCGAGCCGGCCACGCCGGCCAGCGACATCTACGCGCTCACCGGCGTGCTCTACGAGTGCCTGACCGGCGAGGTCCCGTTCCCCAAGCCTTCGGAGGCGGCGACGCTCCACGCCCACGTGATGCAGCCCCCTCCCGTGCTCTCAGAGCGCAGGCCCGACCTGCCGCCGGCACTCGACGGAGTGATCAGCCACGGCATGGCCAAGGACCCGTGGTCGCGACCATCGCTGGCCGCGGAAATGATCCAGTCCGCCTCGCGTGCCCTGTCCTCGAGTGCCCCGAGCGTCGCCGCGGCCGGCGGCCCATCGCGCGATGGTGCGACCGGCGAGCGCGAGCGGCGCGTTCAGACGACCAAGGTGCCCGCCATGGGGTCCGATCACGTCGCGCCACAGCCGGCCCCGCCGGGATCCACCGGCCCGCGAGCCCCGGAGCGCTCGGGGGTCACCCGGCAGGTCTCCCGTCCGCACCTGGAGCCGGCGGGCGCGGGCGGCCAAACGGCCGTCGCCCAGGCCGAGCTCCTCGCCGGTGCCGTGGCCACCGCTGACCCGCCTGCGGCTCGCTCATCCGCTGCAGCCTCCGCGGGCGTGGCCGCTCGCCAGAATCGCCTGGTCGCGCTGGTCGTGGCGATCGTGCTGCTGGCGTTCGCCGCCGGCTTCGTCGTTGGCCTCATCGTCCACTGACCAGGCCCCCCGCAGGCCCGGCCGGACGGGCCAGAACCCCCCGCTTGGCCAGGGCGTCCAAGTCTTGCGAGATTTGGGGGGCCTGGCTAGACTGTGAGGGCGGGCTGTCTACGCTGCCAGGGGGTAGAGCGGATGGGGCAGGACCAAGCTGGAGTTTTAGCGACGCTCGACCGCGTGAACGAGCCAAGAACGGCGTCTCAGGTTTTGGGTAGGACCCTGCGGGGTCGCTACCGCGTTGTCGAGCCGATCTCGTCCGGCGCCATGGGCGCTGTCTACCGCGCGATCGACATCGAGAACGACACCGAGGTCGCGCTCAAGCAGTGCACCAACCCCCACCACGACCAGCGATTCGAGGCCGAGGCCAGGCTGCTGTCGGCTCTCGCGCACCCCCGCGTAGTGCGGATCATCGACCACTTCGCGGTGTCGAGCGGCCAGTACCTGGTCATGGACCTGGTCCGCGGCATCGACCTCGGCGTCCTGCTCAAGCAGCGGGGAACCCCCGGCCTTCCGGTCGATCAGGCGATCGAGTACGTGCGCCAGACCTGCGAGGCGCTCTCCTATGTGCACGAGCAGCAGATCGTCCACCGGGACGTCAAGCCGCAAAACCTGATCCTGAGCGAGGCCGGCGTCGTCCTCGTCGACTTCGGCATCGCCCGCCTGCTCGACGAGGCCGAGCAGCAGGGAACCGTGGGCATCGGCACTCCCCGGTTCATGGCCCCTGAGGTGTTCGCCGGCGGCAACGTCTCGGCCCGCACCGACGTGTTCAGCGTCGCGGCCACGCTGTGGACGCTGATCGCCGGCCGCCCGCCCGTGTATGCCGACCCGACCAAGCTCTCGACGATCGCCCCCGACGTCCCGCCCGAGCTCGAGCGCACCATCGCCGCCGGTCTGGAGATGATCCCCGAGCGCCGTGTCGCCTCGGTGGCCGCCTTCGCCAAGGCGCTGGGTGCCCCGCTGCGGACCGAGACCGGGGTCTCGCTCGCGGTCTCGATCGACGACCCGGATGCCTCGCGCGGTCTTATGGAAGCCGTCGTCCACACCGCAGCGGGCGTGTTCGGCGCCGCCGCCGCCTCGATCTGCCTGACCGACGAGACCACCGGTGAGCTCGTCTACCAGTCGGCATGGGGCGCCGGCGCTCGCGAGATCGTCGGCGTCCGGCTCCCGCCCGGCACCGGCATCGCCGGCCAGGTCGTCGGCGGCGGCGTCGCCGAGGCCGTCCCGGACTGCCGCACCGACCCGCGCTTCGCGGCCCGGATCGCCGCCGGCACCGGCTACGTGCCCTACACCATGCTGGTCGTCCCGCTCCAGCGCGCCGGCCGCTCGATCGGCGCGCTCTCGATCCTCGATCGTCGCGATGGGCGCGCCTACCGCAACGACGACCTCGAGCCGGCCGGCCTGTTCGCCGACCTCGCGGTCAAGGCGCTCGACGTCACGCCCAACTCGTTCACGAGCCTGGGCATGACCAGGCTCGGCTGATTGATCCGCGGCCCGGACGTTCGGGCCGTGACCGATCGTGGCTGTCCTGCCCGGTCGGTGTGCCGGGTCGGGGTTGTCGACGCGCCCGCGACCGCGACTTCTTCGCCATTCGGCCCCCTCTCAAAACGTGAAAGGCAGTTCAGTCGCGAATAGCGCGCCCGATCCGCCACTCGCGGTCCGGCAGGTGCCGAGTGACGAGTTCTCCGCGACCGGAAAGAGGTCCAACGCGCGGCCCGGTCCACACGACCGGCGTCGATGATTGAGCCCAGCCCGCCGCCCCGTCCCCTGCCTGCTTGATCGGCCACCATTCCTGGTGTAGGGTCCGAACGTCGCTCGGGGCCGGCGAGCGCGCGACATGGGAAATCGGGGCCACCTATCGGGGGTGCACAGATGAGCGGGACGGGTCGTTGCTTGGTACGCCGCATGGCGGGATTGGTCGGCGTCTTCGCGGCAGTGTCGCTGGTCGCGGCGCCGGTGGCGCTGGCGAATAACGACACGATCAACGCACAGGCGACCGTGCCGTTCTCGGGCGTCGTAGACGCATCGCCGTCCTGCACCGGTGCGTCAGCTGCAACGATCGACTGGGGCGACAGCACTCCGACGTCCGCCGGAACGATCAGCCGTGGGTCGGTCAGGGGTAGCCACACCTACGCCGCCAAGGGCACAGACTTCGGCACGATCACTTTGACTGGTGGCAACTGCGGCAGCGGCACCGATGACTCCTTCACGGCAAACGTGAGCCAAGCGCCCCCGATGTTCACGCAGTGCCCCGCCGTTGACGAGAACACCGGCTGCCAGTTTCTGATCACGGTCAACAACAGCACCGAGACCGTTCTGCAGGACCAGAACCAGGGCCCGTACGAGGGTTCCGATGACTCGCTGATCGGCGTGCAGAACAACTCCTCCTCGCCCGTCTCCGAGTTGCCGCTCGCGGTCCCCAACTCGCAGTTGTTCGGCTTTGAGGCGGATGGCATCTGCGACCCGGGATCGGCCCCGCTCCCGGCGGGCTGCGTCGCACAGGCCGGCGCGCCCGGCGCTGCCTGCGGGTCCCAGGGAACGAACTGCTCGTTCCCCGCGCCATCGGGCGAGCCGGCCGGCTACACGGAGCCCGGTGCACCCGGAAGCGGGTTCCCCCAGAACGGCTACGAGGGCCCGACCAGTTGGTTCTCGAACGTCAGCGCTGACACCAGCTCGGGCGTGGTGCACTTCTCGCCGGCGCTTCAGCCGGGTCAATCGACCTACTTCAGCCTCGAGGAGCCGCCGGTCGGCTCATCGATCGGCGTCGGCGGAGGGTCCCCGTACACACCCGGGCTCACGCCGCCAACCGTCAAGGGCACCGGCGCCTCGTTCTCGGCCTTCGTCAACGGGAACGGACAGGCGACGACGGCGTACTTCCAGTACGGGCTCGACCTCAAATACAGCAAGTTCGGCGGCTCGGGGGCGAACTACACCAACTCGACCTCGCCCCAGTCGGTGCCGGGCGACTTCAACGACCACCTGCTGAGCGCGACAGTGGCGGGGCTGGTTCCCAACGCGCTGTACCACGCGCGGCTGGTCGCGCAGAACGGCAGCGGCACGACATTCGGCCCGGACATCACGTTCTTCACCGGCAAGCTCCCGGCGCCCGGGGCGCCGACGGTCGGCCAGACGTTCAACGTGATGCCGGTGAGTGGCCTGGTGCTGGTCAAGCTGCACGGTCAGTTCGTGCCGCTCACCCAGCTCCGCCAGATCCCGAAGAACACGCTGATCAACGCCATCCACGGCACGCTGCAGATCATCACCGCCGCCGGCGGCCACCCGGCCGCCGATGCCGCGGCCAAGGGCAAGAAGCACAAGGGCAAGGTCAAGACTCAGACCGGCCGCTTCAGTGGCGCGATCTTCAAGATCACCCAGGCCCACAGCGGCCTGGCCACGATCACGCTGGTCGAGGGCGCGGTCAAGGGCGGCCCGTCCTACGCCAAGTGCAGGGGCAAGGCGGCCGACGTCACGGCATCCCAGGCCTCGAGCCGTACCCTCCAGCTGCTCCACGCCAGCGCCAAGGGCAAGTTCGCCACCAAGGGCAAGTACGCCGCGGCGACCGTCCGAGGCACCAAGTGGACCACCGCCGACCGCTGCGACGGAACGCTGGTCCACGACGTCACGGATTCCGTCGCGGTGACCGACTTCGTCCACCACACGACGGTCGTCCTGCATGCCGGTCAGAGCTACCTGGCCAAGAAACCCTAGGGATCGACCGAGGACGCGATTCAAGATGGGACCGTTGGCGCGACCCGCTCGGCAACTCGCCGGGTTCACCGCCGCGGTCCTGTCGCTCGCCCTGCTCGCCGCGCCGGCGGCGTCGGCCTCCACTCCGTTTCTCGACATCCACTCCGCCGGACCGCTCAGCGACATCTACATCGGCAACGACCTGAGCTGCCAGGTGCGCAGCGGCGGCTTCTCGAGCACCGAGTTCTTCCCGAACGCGCCCGGCCCCGGCGACTGCGGGACGTTCCTGGACCTCACCGGCGACAACGTCTCCGGCGGTTTGTGGGGCCCCGACTTCGCCAACCATGCCGGCGGTACGCACACGTCCTTCCCACAAACCGAGACGCCATTCACGTCGTCCCCGGGAAATCAGTCCCTCACGGGATCCGGCACGGCCCCGAGTCCTTACCGCCTCACCACGACGGTAACTCTCTCGGCGCCGACCGGAAACACACCCGTCGTTCTGGAGCTCACGGAAATCGACAGTTACGTGGTCGGCGCCGACACCTATCGCACCGATGTCACGATCACGAACACCGGGACCGTCCCCGATGACAACGGCGGCTGGCTCTACCACGCGGGCGACTGCCAGCTTCGCGGTTCGGACACCGGCCTCGGAGCGTTCGAAACAAACGCGGCCGCATGCACGCCGAATCAGCTCGGCTCTCCGCCGTCGGCTCTGGAGGAGTTCGCCCCCATCACTTCAGGCGACTCGTGGGAGCAGACCACGTCGCCCACCATCTGGTCCGATCTCAACGACAACGCGCTCGCGGACTCGTGCCTCGATTGCCGCGGCTCCCCAGTCAATAACGCCGACGGCATCGCCTATTCGTTCGCCGGTATCTCCCCCGGGCAGTCTCAAGGCCCGTTCTCCTTCGAGACGGAGATCGTCGACACCGTCCCAGCGGGCGGACTCTCGCTGACCGGTTCGGCGGGCACCGGCTTCACGGGAACCGTGGCCACGATCACCGACCCCAACACCAGCGCCACCGCCAGCGCGTACTCGGCCACGATCGACTGGGGCGACGGCACGACCTCGCCCGGAACGATCAGCGGGGGCAGCGGGAGCTTCACGGTCACCGGCACGCACCCCTACGGTGCGACCGGTACCTATCCGGTGGCGGTTACGATCACCGCGGTCGGTACCAACCAGGGGAGCTCGACTGTCGCCGACACCGCGACGATCACCGCGCCGCCCTCACCCGTGGTGACGGGCACGCCGTCGGTCGCCGTCACCAGCGCGGGCTTCACGGGCTCGGTCAACCCCGATGGCCTGCTCACGACCGCGCAGTTCCAGTACGCGCTCGACCCTAAGTACACCGGCGGCGGGCCGCTCGTCTACACCGAGGCGACACCGGCGCAGACGGTGGGCAGCGACTTCACCAGCCACACGGTGTCGGCGGCGGTGAGCGGCCTCGTGCCCAACGCGCTCTACCACGTCAGGCTGGTGGCCAGCAACAACGCGGGCACCTCGTTCGGTCCCGACCTGACCTTCACCACGCAGAAGGGCCCGAATCCCTCCTCGCCAACCGTCGGCAACACGTTTAACATCGCCCCAGTGAGCGGCGTCGTGCTGATCAAGGTGAACGGGCAACTGGTCCCGCTCACCGAGCTCAGGCAGATCCCCAAGAACACGCTGATCGACGCGCTCCACGGAACCCTCCAGCTGACCACGGCGCTCGGCGGCTCGGGTCCGGCGCGCGACGCGGCGGCCAAGGGCAAGAAGCCCAAGAAACCCAAGACCCAGACCGGGCAGTTCGGCGGTGGTGTGTTCAAGATCAGCCAGGCGAAGAACGGCGCCGACAAGGGGCTGGTCACGCTGAGCCTGGTCGACGGCGCGGTCACGGGCGACCCGAGCTACGGGACCTGCAGCGCACACAAAGCGGCCGAGGCCACGATTGCCTCGAGCCGGACTCTCCAGCTCCTGCACGCCAGCGCCCACGGCAAGTTCAGCACGCGCGGCCGCTATAGCGCCGCCACCGTCCGCGGAACCAAGTGGACGGTCGCCGACCGCTGCGACGGAACCCTCACCCACGACATCACCGACTCCGTGGCGGTCACCGACTTCGTCCACCACAGGACGATCGTCCTGCACGCCGGCCAGAGCTACCTGGCCAAGGCCCCGAAGCACAAGTGAGGTACGGATCCCGAAGCTCCACGCCGTCTCTCGTGCGCTGATCGCGGTCGCGGCGATGATGTCGGCGCTTCTGGCGCCGCAGCTCGCCCGGGCCCAGGCACCTGGCTCGCTCACGCCCCTGGCGAGCCCCAATAACTGCGTCGAGGCGACCGGGAGCGCGTCGAGCGAGTGCTCGACCAAGGCTTCAGGACTGACCGGTACCGAGAACGTCGCCGTGAGCCCAGACGGCGACAACGTCTACTCGATCGGCTTCAACGACTCGGCCATCACCGAATTCAGGCGCAATGCGGATGGCTCGCTGACCGAGATCGGATGCGTCGCGGACCACACGAACGGCGCCGGCACCTGCTCGCAGAACGCGACAGCGACTGGACTCGTCGACCCACGGGCCATCGCGGTCAGCCCGGATAACCAGAACGTCTATGTGGCCGCGGGAAGCAGCAGCAACGGCGACGTCGCGGAGTTCACCCGGGGCGCCGACGGCACGCTCACCCAGATCTCCGGCCACGACTGCATCGCCGAGAACAGCACGCCGGGATGCAACGACGTCGGTGGTCACGGGCTCGAGTTCCCCAACGACCTCGCGGTCTACGGGCAGAACGTGTACGTCGCCGACCAGGTCGGTAAGGCCGTGACCGAACTCGTGAGGGCGGCGGACGGTTCGCTCAGCGAGCCGGACGGTGCCGCCGACTGCATCGAGGATGCCAGCGCGAGCGGCAGCGAATGCTCTAACACGGGGACCGGGCTCTCGGACGTGACCACCGTGGTGGTCAGCCCCCTCGGCGACAACGTCTACACGGCGGGCGCGCCGAACCTGAGCTCGAACGGCTCGATCGCCGAGTTCGCCCGCAGCTCGGCCGGCGCGCTCACCCAGTTCGCCTCGCCGGACAACTGCATCGGTACGCCCGAACCCAACCAGACCTGCGGCTCCGCGGCCGCCGGGCTGGGTGGTGCCGTCGGGCTCGTGGTGAGCCCGGACGGCGACAACGTCTACGCGGCCTCACAATTCGAAAGCGGCCCGATCGCCGAGTTCTCCCGAGGCGCCGGCGGAGCGCTGGCTCAGCTCGCCTCGCCGAACGACTGCATCTCGGAACAGGGTTTCGGTTGCGGCAGCGCGGCCGTCGGAATCGGAAGCGGCTTCGAGCTCGCGGTCAGCCAGGACGGTCAGAACGTCTATGCGGCCGCGCCGACCTCGTTCTGCAGCTCGGGCAACGGCTGCGCGGACGTCGCGGAGCTCGCCCGCAATGCGGGCGGCGCGCTGACGGAGCTTTCCAGCCCGGACAGCTGCATCCAGGACGCCAGCGCACACGGCAACGAGTGTCCCGGCAACGAGAACGGCACCGGGCTGGGTGGGGCGGGAATCGCCGTCTCGCCGGACGGCAACAACGTCTACGTCACCGGCACCGACTCGATAGCCGAGTTCGCCCGCGGAACTCATGCGATGACCGTTTCGGTGAGCGGTTCGGGCAGCGGCGCTGTGTCGGACGGCACGGGCGCCATCGCATGCCCGTCGACGTGCTCGAACGCCTACACGACCGACACCACCGTGACGCTCACAGCGACGCCGACATCGGGGTCGACGTTCGCCGGGTGGAGCGGCGCGTGCACGGGCACCGGCCCCTGTCAGGTGATCATGAACGCCGACAACGCGGTGAGCGCCACATTCAGCGGCGGGCCGGGCACCCCCGGGCCAGTGGTCACCGGGACGCCATCCGCCGTGACCGACTCGGGCGCCGGGTTCCAGGGCTCGGTGAATCCGGAGGGGCTGGCGACCACGGTGTACTTCGAGTACGGCCTCGACAAGCGCTACAGCCAGGTCGGGGCGTCGGGACCGAGCTACACCGCGCGGACGCCGTCACAGCCGATCGCGGCGGACTTCACCGATCACAGCGTCGGCCCGGTCACCGTGTCCGGCCTGGTGCCCGATGCGCTCTATCACCTACGCCTCGTGGCCACGAACAGCGCAGGCACCGCGTTCGGACAGGACGTCACGTTCAAGACCTCGCCGGCCCCCGTCCCGACCGCGCCGGCGCTCGGCCAGAGCTTCAACCTCGCGCCGGTGTCGGGCGTGGTGCAGGTGCTGATCCACGGTCACCTCGTGCCGCTAACCCAACTGCGGCAGCTACCGGCCGGCGTGGCCATTGACAGCCGCCACGGGACGTTCCAGCTGATCACGGCCACGGGCACTGGCGGCACGGCGCGGGACGCCGCGTCGAAGGGCAAGCGCGGCAAGACCCAGACCGGGAAATTCGGCGGCGCGGTGGTTCGGATCCATCAGCTCACGAGCGGGCCCAACCGCGGGATGACCACGGTCATGATGGTCCTGAGCGCATTCAAAGGGGCGCCCAGCCAGGCCATCTGCAACGCGCGAGGCGCCGCCGACGCCCAGACCGCGCGCAGCCGGGTGATCCAGCTTCTCCACGCCAGCGCGCACGGCAAGTTCTCCACGAGCGGCCGCTACAGCGCCGCCACCGTCCGCGGCACCAACTGGACGATGACCGCCCGCTGCGACGGCACGCTCGTCCACGACATCACGGACTCGGTGGTGGTCACCGACTTCGTCCTCCACAGGACGATCATCCTGAACGCCGGCCAGAGCTATCTCGCGCCGGGCCCCTGAAAGCACCCATGAGCAACCATGAGCTTTCCCTCAGGTATACCGAGGAATTGTTGACTTCGTCCGGGTGAGACGTTAGCTTGGGAGGCTCTGAGGCAACGGAGCCGGGGCTCCCGACGCCGACGTTGGGGCGATGACCCCAGGAGTGACCGAAGGACCGGACGATGGCGGACGCTGGATCGGGGCTGATAGGGCAAACGCTGCTCGCGCACAGCGGCGGGTCGAAGCGCCTGCGGCGGATCGCGGTGCTGACACTGGCGCTGCTCGCCGCCTTCGCCGGGGTGGCGCAGGCCTCGACAGTGACCGGCTTGACGCTCGACCCGCTCACGCCCTCGGCCGCTGGTGGCGCGCGGACGGACTACGTCATCCACTTCAGCACCTCGGGCGCCGGCGCGCTCAGCCCGGGACAGCAGATCACGATCACGCTGCCGCCGAGCTCGAGCACGTTCACGATCGTCAAGGCGGTGGTGACCGACAACACCACGGGACAGCAGGTCGGCGGGTGCGGCGCGTCCTCCCAGACCGTCGAAGGATGCACGATCTCCTCGGGGAAGTCGGTGGGGAACGGCGACGCGGTGACCGTGGAGCTCGACGGGGTCACCAACCCGCCACCGACGCCGGCCGGCGCGCTGTCGACGCTATCGGTGGTGACCAGCACCGACACCACGGCGGCCAACGCGAACTATGTGGTCGGGGCGGTTACCTCGGTCTCGACCCCGTCGGTCGATAACCACTCGCCGTCGACCGCCGCGGGCGCGCGAACCGACTACGTGATCACGTTCAACACCTCAGCGTCGGGCGGCGGCATGTCCGGCACCGCCGACAGCCAGATCACCATCACCTTCCCCGCCGGCT
>JAFAWR010000146.1 GCA_019241635.1 Solirubrobacterales bacterium | reverse complement strand
GGGTTCGATCGAGAGCCCGTTGCCACCGGGTTCGACGATGAACAGCGCGGGACCTTCGGCCTCCTCGAGCTCGGCCGCGACGATGAACAGCTCGGCGTCGGCCGCCCGCGGGACGAGCGACTTGACGCCGCTCAACACGAAGCCGTCTCCGGAGCGTCGGGCGGTGGTGTTCAGCTCGAACGGATTGAACAGCGGGCGCGGTTCAATGATCGCGAGCGCTGCAGCCGGGACGTTCTCGCCGACGAACTCGGACAGATACGTGGCCTGTTGATCCGCGTCGCCCCAAAGGCTGATCGCGGTCGAGACGGCGGCGGGGGCCAGGCAGGCCACCGCGATACCCATGTCGCCCTGGGCGAGGGCCTCGGACATCAGGACGGTGGTCACAGCCGAGCGTTCGGTGACCGCGCCGCCGAGCTCCTCGGGGACGCCGACCATGGTCAGGCCGAGCTCGTTGGCCTGGGCGAGCAGCTCGTCGGGCACGGCGCACGACTCGTCGGCTCCGCCGGCGGCCGGCCGGAGCTTGGCCAGCGCGAAGTCGCGCACGGACTCGCGCAGCATCTGTTGCTCGTCGTCGGGGGTGAGGTCGAACAGGTCGCTGCGCTTGGCGCGCGGCTGACGAGCCGGCTTCGCGAGCTTCTGGGTAGCCGCGAACGTGCGGCCGGCGCGCGTGGCGGTGCGGACGGTCGCCTTGGAGGCCTCATGGAGCACGCGTTCGGCCGGCTCGCGCAGGCCGAGGCGGTCGATCAGCCCGTTGCTGGCCAGGCGATTGAGCGCGCGCAGACCGACTGCCATGCTCCGCTCGGTGAGGTTCTGTTGGGACATGAGGCGAGTCAACGATAACACGGATCGATGTAACGTCGATCGATGTAGAGTCGGATACCCCGGCTTGCCCGACGCGAATCGCGGCGCGAATCTTGCCTCTTACGGGCTCCTTATGCGCCACTCGTCATCCTCAGTTCTGTTATGCGCGTGTTAATCGCCGAGGACGAGCAGCGACTGGCCGAGGCGATCGCGCGAGGGCTGCGCCGCGAGGGGATGGCGGTCGACCTTGCGCCCGACGGGACCGACGCCCTGGTCAAGGCGCGCGTGATCCGCTACGACGTGCTCGTCCTCGACCGCGACCTCCCCGGGTTGCACGGCGATGACGTGTGCCGCGCGGTCCGCGGCGAGCGCCCCGAGACGGGGATCCTCATGCTGACCGCGGCCGGCGCCCTCGAGGACCTGGTCGAGGGCCTCTCGCTCGGCGCCGACGACTACCTGCCCAAGCCATTTCGCTTCGCCGAGCTGGTCGCGCGCATCCAGGCACTGGCTCGGCGCTCCACGCCGAGCCGGCCGCCGGTGCTTCAGCGGGGCGACGTCGAGCTCGATCCGGCCCGGCGGGCAGTGGCGCGCGCCGGGCGCCCGATCGAGCTCACCCGCAAGGAGTTCGGCGTGCTCGAGGTGCTGATGAGCGCCGACGGTGCGACCATCTCGGCCGAGGAGCTACTCGAGCGCGTATGGGACGAGCACACCGATCCGTTCACGAACGTGGTGCGCATGACGATCATGACGCTGCGGCGCAAGCTGGGCGATCCGCCGGCGATCGAGACGGTGATCGGGGTCGGCTACCGGATGGTCTGATGGAGATTCGCCGGGCTTGGATGCGCAGGCCGGCGCCGACGATCCGGCTGCGCATGACCGCGCTATACGGGCTCGTGTTCCTGATCACCGGCGCGGTCCTGCTGACCATCGGCTACGAGCTCGTCCGTCACAACCTGAATTCGCCGCCGGACTACCGTCGTGAGCTGCAGCGGCTGGGGATCGTGCCGCCGGGGTTCTTCGGCCGACCGCCGGAGTTCGGTCCGGGTTCAACCGGCGCGCGCATCGCCGACGCGATCCGGGCCCAGCTGCGCTCCGACGCCCTGCACCGGCTGCTGGTCGAGTACGTGGTGGCGCTCGGTGCGATGACCATCGTTTCGGTGGTCGCCGGGTGGCTCCTGGCCGGCCGGGCGCTGCGCCCGCTGCGCGACATCACCGCCACCGCCCGGCGCGTCTCGGGCGAGAACCTGGGCGAGCGGATCGGGCTCAAAGGACCGGCCGACGAGCTCAAGGAGCTGGCCGACACCTTCGACGGAATGCTCGGCCGACTCGACGGAGCCTTCGCCAGCCAGCGTCACTTCGTGGCCAACGCCTCGCACGAGCTGCGTACGCCGCTGGCCATCATGCGCACCGAGGTCGACGTGTCGCTGGCCGACCCGGACGCCACCGTCGAGGACCTGCGGGGGATGGGAGAGGCGGTCCGGGAGACCATCGACCGCTGCGAGCGCTTGATCGAGGGGCTGCTGATGCTGGCCCGCAGCGAGGCGGCGGTCGGGCGCGAGGAGCCGGCCGATCTGGCCGGGTTGGCCGCGGATTGCCTCACCGACCTGCGGGCCCGAGCCGAAGAGGCGCACGTCGAGATGCAGGACGACCTGATGCCGGCGTGGGCACGCGGCGAGCCCGCGCTGCTCGAGCGGATGATCGCCAACCTGCTCGACAACGCGATCCGTCACAACACCCCCAGCGGCTGGTTGCGCGTTTCGACGCGCTCGGAGGCCGGGCGGGTGCGTGTGACCGTGGCCAACGGCGGAGCGCGGATCGAGCCCGGGGTCGCGGCCACCCTGACCGAGCCGTTCCGCCGCCTCGACCGGGGCGCGGGCGGCTTCGGCCTGGGTCTCTCGATCGTCCGTTCGGTCGTCGAGGCCCACGCCGGCCAGCTCGACGTGGAGGCGCCGGAGATCGGCGGGCTGGTGGTCCGGATCGAGCTGCCCGCGGTGGCCGCCCCGGCCGTGGGCATCGTTCCTAAGAGGTCCGCAAGAGCGCTTACGTAGAGCTGACGGCCGCGGCGCTACAACGGCATCCCGGATGACTGCGCGCGGGGAACGACCGTCCAGGCACTGGCTCCTGTATCTGATGGCTGCGGCCGCCGTCGCGGTGGCCGTGCTGGCGATCACCGAGATCGGGCCGCCGACCAGCTCGGCGCGGACCTCGCGCGAGGTGGTCACGGCCGAGCAGGGAGTGGCGCAGTCGACGGTGACCGGCAGCGGCAACATCGCCGCCGGCACCGACGTCAATGTGAACTTCAACACCAGCGGGACTCTCCAGGACGTGTACGTCCACTCCGGGCAGCAGGTGCACGCCGGGCAGCTGCTCGCCGACCTCGACCCGACGTCGGCGGACCTGTCGCTGAGTCAGGCCGAGGAGAGCCTGACCGCGGCCGAGGACAACCTGAGCTGCCTGCAGGGCGTGACCAGCGACTGCGGCTCGGGGGGCTCGGGCTCGAGCGGGTCGACCTCGGGTGGGTCGAGTGGCTCGTCGTCGGGTGGCTCCGCCTCCACGACGAGCTACTCCGCGCCCGCGCGCACGGTGGAGTATGCGGCGTTCCATCCGGGGACCACGCCGGGCGCGTCGACGAAGACGCCCAAGCCGGGATCGACGACGACGGTCAAGAAGACGCCGAGCGTGACCGTGACCGTCGTCGTGCCGAGCACAAGCCGGACGGGGTCCTCGGGCGCCGCCAGTACCTCGACGCCGAAGACGACCTCGACCACGACCACCTCGACGACGCCCTCGCCGGGGAGCGTCGCCTCGGCCCAGGCCGCGGTCTACTCCGCGCAGGCCGGCGTGCACAACGCCGAAACCGCGGTCACCAACACCAAGCTGTATGCCCCGGTCAGCGGCACGATCGCCTCACTGTCGAGCCTGACCCCGGGTGACGCCGTCTCGGGCGGATCCGGCTCATCGTCGAGTGGATCCTCGTCGAGCTCGTCCTCGGGCAGCGGATCGGGTAGCGGGACCACGGCCGGCAGCCTGGGAGGATCGGGCAGTTCCGGCTCGGGGTCGTCGAGCAGCTCGGGCTTCGCCGAGATCGTCAACACGGGCACGCTGACCATGACCGTCGCATTCAGCGAGTCGGACATCAGCAAGGTCCATGTCGGCCAGCCCGCGACGGTCACGCTCGATGCGCTCTCAGGGGTCGAGCTCGCCGCGCACGTCAGCTCGATCTCGCTCGTCGGGACGACCAGTTCGAGCGTGGTCTCCTACAACGCGACGCTCACGCTCGACCAGAACGATTCGCGGGTCAAGCCCGGGATGAGCGCGTCGGCCGCGGTCACGGTCGGGCAGGCCCAGGGCGTGACGCTTCCGAACGCGGCGGTAACTGGCAGCAGCTCGCTGGCCACGGTCAACATGCTCAAGGCCGGTAAGACGGTCGCCCAGCAGGTCGTCGTCGGGCTGCGCGGCGACTCGCGGACCCAGATCATCAGCGGGCTGAACCCCGGCGACCAGGTCGTGATCACGGTCGCCCTGCCCTCGCTTAGCTCGACCTCGACCACCGGCTCCGGCACCGGCGCGCTTGGCCGCGGGCTCGGTGGCGGCCTGGGCGGTGGCGGACTGGGCGGCGGCGGGTTGGGCGGTGGCGGCGGCGCGTTCCTCCGCCGCGCCGCCGGGGGCGGCTGATGCCGCGCCGGCGGCGGTCCGCCGAGCGACCGGCGGTCGCCCGCGGGCAGCGATTCCTGCGCGGCCGGCAGGAGCGGGCGGTGCGCGAGC